>JALZDU010000368.1 GCA_030862405.1 Actinomycetota bacterium
TGAACATATGCTGCCTACGGCTGCGTCGTGACCGAGTCGACCACGACCACTACCGAGCACCGACACTGCTGCCAGTACTCGGCATCGGAGTAAGCCTTGCCCTGTTCACCACACAAAGCGTCCGATCGTTCCTGCTCGCCGGGCTGCTGATGACGGTATTCATCGCGCTATACCTCCTCGCCCAGCTCGGCGCCCACCGCCACCCTGCCCGCAACCGGACGTGAACCATTCACTCCACAACCACCAAATCACGTTGGCGGAAAACGACATTCGAAGGCGGATGTGCAGTCGACGTCAATGGCCACACCCGCGCTTCGAGCGAAGCGGTGACGGAATCATTGGCTGTCAACGTCCACACGGTCGGGGCTGGGCGAGCGGGCGCCAGTTGGGGAAGTTGACGTCCACCAGCTACCGGGTGACCGAGCCGACTTAAAGCGTAGCAGCAGTCCCACCAACACATTCCTACCGCGCTTCCAATAACGGCATCAATCCGTTCATCGGCTCGACTCCCGGCACTAACTGGATGCCACCGCAACGGTACGCGGGTGCCACGATCGTCGGATGGTCAAATCAGCGTGGACCTGTCAGAGCGACAACCTAAGAAAACGAACGGCGATCCTTCGCATTGCCCGCTCATCGGCAAATCGGATGTAGCCCGCTCATGCGGCGCAAGCGGGATGCGAATCGCAACTTCCACAGCGGCGAGCGAAGGGACTCGCACACGGAGAACGCCCAAGCCATCGACCTGGGCGTTCTCCGGTGGAGCTGAGGGGAATCGAACCCCTGACCTTCTCGATGCGAACTTTCGGCAGCAAGGCTTCATGAAGTCGAATGCGCTGGTGAGAGGCCTGATGAGGTTGATCCAGTCTCGGCTTGGGTTCCATGGTTGCTGTACTTTGCTGCTGTACGGGCTCTGTCGGTCCCAAAGTGTTGTCCGAGGGTCTGTCAGCGTCTTCCCCTCGCTGGTATTTGTACAGCAGGGTGTGGGGCAGAGGTCGGTTGTCCACCGCCGTTGCGGTCAGAGCGAGCTGTCAAGATCACGTGGCCCATGATCAGCTTATCGGCACCGCCTCGTAATGGGTCGCCAGAGGAACCGTCGACACTGCGACTCAAGATTCAAACGACCGATTCGTTCTGGGAGTGCGCACCGCTACTCGCCACCGGCGGTGTTGTCACCGCAAACGCTCTTCGGTACCCATCGGTCGCCGATGTTCGGAGTGCAACGTGGGGATAAAGTGGGGCGTCGATCTTGAAACCAGCCCTGCAAGATCTCTTCGGTCTGAAGGCCGCTTCGGGTCTCCGCTGACCGACTGTCCACGCTGTTGGTCCACCTTGATTCTAGCTCTGACGTCGGGCCAGGGCCTCTACCCAGGCGCTGGGGCAGTCCTGCCACCTCGGCATGCTCGTCCTCCGGCCCGCTTGTGCCGCTTACCAAGGCTCCGACCGAGGTTATCGCCGCCTGGCCTGCTCGGTGGAGGGGGATACGTAGGCATCTGGCCAGGTATACGTAAGTGGTTCACTCCTTAGAGTGGTACTCACTGACAAAGGAGACCGTTACTGGTATTCCCATACCGTGTGGTACGTGGGAATTCTTTTGACCAGATAGCTCCCTCTGCACCCAGATACCCCCTACGAGATATCTCCCTCCTCACTAGATGAGCTCGTCTTCCCTCTTCACAGTATCCCTCTTCAAATTCAGCTAGGAGAGAAACCGGGCTCTCCGCATCTGAGCGGGGCGGCCGGTCATGCTGCTTGTCTTCGCGGTCGGGTGACTGCGATGTGGGCCATGATGCGTCGTTGGCAGTTGTCCATGTTGGCGAATCCGCAGCCGAGGCGCTTGACCTGTTTGACAATTCGGTTGAAGCCCTCGGTGCGGGCGTTGGTGACCTGCTCGGTCAGGGCGACCTGGATAGCTGGCCACCAGGTCTCGATGGTGATGGCCAAGCGCGTGGTCTCGTCCATATCGGTGCGGGCGCAGCCGTCATAAAAGCGCCACAGCCGGCGGCGGATGCACTCAGAATCGTCTCCGCGAGCAGCTGGCGCAGCAGCTCTTTGCAGCATCACGCGGCGCCGATCCGTCGGTCGGGTCATCTTTGGCCAGAACCCGTCGTAGCCGGCGAGCTGGCGGACCG
>JALZDU010000379.1 GCA_030862405.1 Actinomycetota bacterium
GAGCCGCCCGCAGCGTCGCCAGCCATGCTTCCGTGGTGGGTGCGCTGACTGGCAAGACGCGGTGCCATAGCTTGGAGCGGCAGGTCGGCGCCGTCGGGCTGAGAGAGGCGCCCACGATGGGGACTCCCGTATCGCGCAGACCCCGGGCGATAACCAGCCCAGTGGGGGTCCCCGCACCTGCGATCAGCGCCGGCGGCAGCAACGCGTTCAGATGCACCGGGGTGCTTCGGTCGACATCGGTATCCTTCTCGGTGACCAATCGAGATCCCCCCATACGCGTAACAGTCGCCGTATCCTCCCCTAGCCTTGACTCTAGCTCTGTTGATCATGAATGCCCTGAGTAGATCTTCAACTGCAGGTGTTGATTTTTGTATGATCGTGGTGTCCTGCGGCCATGGTCACGCCGCGGGCGGAGTGTTCTAAACTGGCGCTTACGTGCGGTCTTTCGGCCAAGGGCAGAGGTCGGGGGTGGTCGTCCAGCATCTGACGGCTGCGTTCTCGCCGAGCTATCCGCAGCCGGTGGGCCAATCCGGCAGGATCCTCCGTGCCGCGGTTGGACAGCCGACCGGACAGCACCTCCCAGGAGGGCGGCACACGTGACAGTCGGCACAACGCCACGGGGCGCGCTGGGCAGTGGTGGATGAACTCCCAAGGTTCAGGTCTGTCGAGCATCCCAGCCTCAACCGGGCACTGCATGAGTGCCGTCACCGCAGGGCCAAGTTTGATTTAGTAGACGGTAGCGAAACAGAAGCGCAAACCACACCACTAATTCAGACTTAACCGCTTACAGCCATCACTCTGCCTCAGAGCTACCGGCAACAACAGTGTTCAACGCTGTGTACCACCAAACCCAATCCGGATTCATATCGAAGAGGTCACTGGTTCGATCCCAGTATCATCCACCCTTAAAATCCGAGCGTCAGCGGCCTATTGACGTGCTCTAGTCGATCTTCATGTGTGTGATCACGGCCAATCGTCAGCAGAGGTCGTCGTCGTCATCGAGCGCTATCTCGAACGCTGCCGCAGCTGGCGGCGACGCTACGAGTTAGCTCTTCACTGAAATGATCATGAGTAACTGCGTAACGCTTAACAGTGTGGGACGAAAGCCAAGCCTCGCATCACTTGCCTTTGCTACTTTTGAGTTGCTCTATGAGTCGGCTAGCATAGATGTGTGTGAGCGGGTCTTGCCACCAGTCAGAGTGGTAGTGGATAGGGGCTAGGGCACCGCCAGGTCCGGGACAAAGTGATGGTGGATCTAAGCAGGACACGTCTATGGTGTCCTGGTGCAGCTGTTGGCCCGGCGCCTTGGGTGGGGAAAAAATCCAGGATCCGATATAGTCGGTGTGTCGGACGACATTTCGCCATTTTCCTATGTGTGTGGCTTGTTTGTCATCGGATTCGGGGGTGCCGCCATTCATCAGTAGTTCATTAAGCTCGGCTGCGTATTCGTGGCTGAAATAAGCTGGGAATGCGCGCCCGTACAGCCGGCGGAATGGACAGGCCAGGGTCAGCAGCGCGACCTTGTCAACTGTTCGGGGTGGCAGCTGCGCGACGACGGCCGGCGCGATCAGTGATCCCTGGCTGTAGCCGGTGATCAGCACCGGGCTCGGGTGAACGACGGGTGGAGGCTGCAGCTGGGTAGATGGCTGGGAGACGTGGTCTGATCGCTGGCCGGTGAGCAGCACGACTCGGTCGACGATCTCGGGGACGGCTTGTTCGGCGTAGCAGGGTGGCGCCAGTGGATGGGTGGCTCGTGGCCAGAAGGTGGCCACATCCCACAGTGCGCCGACCGCGCGTCTTCGGCCGGAGTTGGCGTAGGTCGAGCGGAGCATGCCCACGAGGACAATTGCGGTCAGGGCGCTCACGCCAACGCCGAAGGTCACCAGAACGTCGACGACCCCAGCCAAGGCGACCACCTGAGGAAGCGCCAGTAGCGCCGCCACCTCCACCGCAGTGACACCAACGGCCCAGGCAAGCCCCACGATTGTGACGAGCACGTCCACACTATCGGTCAGCGAGGCAACCGCCCACGCCCTGGCGACCTGACCCACGGCATCACCGGGCGCGTGGTCTGACTCTGGATACCAGGCACGAACCTGATCATCGCCTTCGGTGAATTGGTGGACTTTGCGTCCATAGGTGCGCCACAGCACTACTCCCGCGATCAGCAAGGCAGGCAGGGTGGCGACCATGCCGATTGGGAAGGCGAACGCCTCGTCGGGCACGAACAACGTTGAGGACGTTGGCCTTTCGGCCGACAGGTGTACTCCGCTGGGTTGACCGAACAGTCGTGCTACAGCGAGGTTGGTGGCCGCCCAGAGCAACCCGCCGAGCAGGACCGCGAGCAGGCACACAAGCGGGGTTAGCCACCCGCCGAGGAATGGCTGCCAGTCGCTGGTGCGCTGAGACTCGTCGAATCTGCGTAGCACCCAAACCGTGCTTACAAGCCCGATCAACAGGATGGCTTGAATGGCCAGGACAGTCCTGGTGGTATTCACCAAGGCGGGCGCGATCGATGACTGGCCAGTCCCGTCGATCATCCAAAAACAGCCAAGGGCGGTTGCGACGAGTACCAGCGCACCGGCACCGGCCACCGCGCGGAATCGATAACGCGAGGCGCTCCCGGGGTTGTCAAGCTGGTGGTCTCGATCGACTGCGCTGGTGGCTGTCGCTCCGACAGCTACGACAAGCACGATCGTCGCGGCCAACACCTCAACGACTTGCCACACCGCATGCTCGGTGGGCAGCAGCGCCACGCTCAACGCAGCAAAGGCGAACGCCGCACCAACGTGTAGGTTCCGTTGCCTGGCCACGACAATGGCGCCATGCCAAAAGCCCGGCTTCCTCAGCTTCCAATCATGGTCATCTCCGGTGCTGACGCTCATTTCGCGTTTCTCATACCGATGCGCTGTCCGAACACTCGCCAGCCACAACCCACCGACGATTCCCCCGACCACGGCTAATGCCAGGCCAATGCGCGGTCCTGCATCCAACCGGGTGTACCACCCAATCCACCAACCCGGGTTGCCGCTTCGAATCGCGGCGTTTTGCCACCCGATCGTGCTGACCAGCACAATGACCGCACCGTTGACCAACTGGATGGTCGCTGCCAACGCAAGCAGCCGCAATATTCTTCGAGCCCGCCGATGATGACCCGACTTGGGCCCGCCAGCTGGCAGCATGAAAAAGGCGACGTTGTAGAGCATGAACGGTGTCAACACAATCCAAGAAGCCGCTGCCAGCGGCCTCGTCGTCAGCCCTCCCCACGAATAAGCCTCCACCGGCCACGGCACAGACAGTCCACCGCGGCCGCCCGGCTCCCATCGACGGTAGATCGCCGTTGGTGACTTACCAGCCACCTGAACCACGTGGGGATGCTGCAGCATCGTGGGACCATCGGACCCAGACACACCATGAATCCGGAACTCGGTGGGCTCACCGCCGCTGAATCGTTGATCCGCCAACGTCCCTGCTGCCACAGCTTGCACCGGGCTGACCAGATCAGCACCCGAGAAGCCCCCTGGCGCCTCAAGACCCAGCGACACCTTATGCGAAGAAGCGTTGCTGGCAGCGTTATCGGCACGCTCGTCCAAAGTGCCTCCAAGATCAGAGTCTGGGTGTTGAACCCGCCACGCTTAGTCGTCCTCGTCATCCCCTCGGACGTGTCCCGAAGTGGACGACAAGCACAGGCGATCAAGCGTAAGCCCTGGGTGCCGCGGCTTTGATACATCCATCTCGACGGTTACGGTGCCTGTTATGTGCTAGGCACAGGGTTTCATCCCTTCAGCGCAGTGGTAATCGTCGTAGAAGCCGATCCATGTCGACTCAGCTCGCTCCAGTTCGAAACACCGGCGGACGCGTACCGAGCTGAGCTTATTGACGCTAGCGATGGCGTCGTACGCCAGTAAGCCGACGCGCTTACCGCCGGACGTGGATGGTGGAGGAGGGTGGTTCCTGCCGGGGCAGCCCAACGCCAGCCCCGGCGGGGTCGACGAACACCTCGCCGATCAGCTGGTCGGCGCGACGGGACACATCCCTCGAGCAGGCGACCACAAACGGCGCCTGCAATACCCTCGCCCTGCCACTTGACACGCTCCACGCGACCGCACGCTGCGGCCACGATTCACATAGTCGTAAGGGCTATTCACGGAGCATCGGTCTCATCCGATAGGCGCCAACACGTCATCAGCGCTGCCGTCGTCGTCATCCGGGTCACCCAGTCCGTGCGAAGCGGGAATGACGGAAGCGCCACATCCTGTACCAGGGAACAGGAGTACGCGAGCCCGGGCTCGTTCAGCGGGCCAGCCGCTGTATGGCGAGCCTTGCACTCAAGGTAAGGCGACTTCATGATTCACTGGACCGTCTTCAAGTACTCCAGTGATCGTCACTTCGTGCGCTTCGAGCCGGAGCGTCAGGTCCCCACCAGGGAGTTGATGACTCACAATCTTGTCGCTAGGGCGCCCTTCCTGCACCGTCGCGCTTGCCGTGACATCTCCGCACACGGCAACTTCCAGAGTCGCTTGGCGGTTGGTTGGGTTAACGGTGAGGGCCAGATTTACCGGTCCGTGAGTATAGTTCTTCTCGATGAGGTCAGATTCCTCGGCTTGGGTCATTCTCTCCCATAGTTCCGTCAGTCTGGGCGGGTAGCGCCACGGACCAGTTCGTCAAGCAGTGGCCTGCAGTCATGAACTTCGAGTCGATGATCGGGGTTGATTGCTGCCATCTGCAGCCAGGCACCGTTGCCGTCGACAAGGCGCAGAGAAAGCTGCCTAGCCGATGGGACTGTTAACGTAGTTTGGCTCCTGGGCCTTCACGATCCGCAGTCCACCAACGATCAAGACCGTGAAGGAGCCCAGGGACCGGCCGTGCTACCGCTCTAGCTCCAGCTATTCTCCATGTTAAATCTCCTTAGCCGGTTGCTAGACTGCTCAATAGCAGCGTACCCGTGTTGACTACACATAAACATCTAGGTGCCTGCCAAGGCTGTCACCAGTATCACCCAAGGGACGCTAGATCCGACCACCGTTGACACTCGTCTTGAGTCCGTGGCTCGCCGCTGACCGGCAGGCCAGTCATCCAGGTGGTACCGTGGCCGGTACGCCGACAACTAACTGCAGGCAGCTGACCGGCAGCTTACCCTCGGTGCACCAGACCGCCTGCAGTCAACCTTAGGTCGCGGGGGTTTGAGGTGTGTCCTCCCCTTTACCGACCGACCCGGGAGGCAGGCCCGAACCTTTCGCACGGCCAGTCCCCACGTCTGCGCCCTCTGGGATGCTTTCGGGAACTGTCTCAGCTCTGGCGTTGTCAATCTTCTCCTGGGCGGCCTTCTCGTCGTGCTCTTCCATCACAAGCTCCCTTTCCCTTTGACTCCTGGGCTCTATCTTATGCCTCTTTGACTCTATAAGGTTTGCTCAGACAAGTCCTCCCCGTAACCGAGGCCCAGCCGAAGCGCGGGGCTGCGAACCGAGTACTACAGAGTGTGCCCCGAACGGCCCTCAAGTATTCGCGTGATGAGGTCGAATCACCCGATCGGTCTACAGGACTCTGCGGGCCCATCTCGAACAGTTGGTTAGCAAAGGAGGGTAACCTGCTCACAGAACACCCATGGCACACCGGCGTCGACGACAACATGAGGTCAGTCGTGCCAGCGAGCAGGTATTCGAGCGCAATAATAGCCACAAGGCCTCGGCCATCACCTGGTGACCTGGCGATCGGCCCGGACCAACACGGCTGGTGGGGCCGCCGGCCAGCCCACCCATGGTATTGAGACAGGGCCAGCCCTACACGCGATGGATACGAGCGCATTCGTCTTGCCCACGTCGGCAATAAGTGTTACGTCCTGGTTGGTGCAACGCACTTGTTTTGGCTGGTTCGGTGTGGGCGGACAGTTCAGCGGGCGACTCGAAACGTGAGAATCCTTCCCTAGGTTGATCTGCAGCAAGGTTGCCGGACCTGTTTGCCGCGGAGCGGCCTGCCACTGCCAGCGTTAAGCAGCGCGATTATGGTCACCGTGGCGCGCGAGAGCGCCGAGTAAATACTGCGACATGGGTACCGCGTTGCTCCGGATGAGTGACCACTCTGGTCCCGGTACCGCAAACCTGTAGTATGCAGCGGTTCGACTACTCAGAGGAGAACTGTAGTGACGCACGATGACTGCGCGCCGTCGTAGGAAGACGGGCTCCGGGCCCTCCGCCACTGCCTTGATCGCCTGGGTCGGTGGTACGT
>JALZDU010000389.1 GCA_030862405.1 Actinomycetota bacterium
GGTTGATCCCGGATCCGGAGACAGGCCGCCGGCGGATCGCCCACGGGTTGATCTTCACCGCGGTGTACTCGCGACACATGTTCGTCTGGGTCAGCTTCAAGCAGACCCTGGCCGCGGTGATCGCCGGCTGTGAGGCCGCCTGGGGGTTCTTCGGTGGGGTGTTCCGGGTGCTGATCCCGGACAACCTGTCCCCGGTGGTGGCCGACGCCGACCCGGCCCACCCGCAGCTTCGGCGGCGGCAGCACCCAACACCTGCTGTGCCAGTTGCAGCCAAGAGGGGTCGCGAGGTGCTGGTGACCGTCGAACCGCAGCACTTCGTCCGCAGCTATGACCGGTGGCCGCGCCGATGAGGTGTTCGCAGCCACGATTGGCGGCTGTCGAAGCCCTCCCGGCCGAGCAGAAGCGCTCCTTCATTGCTGCGAGGCTTGTCGACGCCATCCGCGGCGCCGGGTTCGAGTATGTGATCAGCTCCAGTTTGGAGACCGATTGGACAAGTCCTGGAGGTAGTGGGAGATCGTCGTGGCGCGGCGCCCGGCCGGTCGCCAGGAACGCCCGCAGCACATCCCGGTGCAGCTGCGGCACCTCGACCGGCAAGCTCGCCCGCCGGGCGGCGATCCTTCCTGGCTGGGGGATTGCACAGCGACTCGATCCGCAGTGCCTGATCCGGGGCCGTCACGGCCGGTCCTCCTCGCTGGCGCTGCTGATCTGGGTCAGAATCGGACAATCCCTCCGGGCCCGCGGCTGCTCAGGTCTCCACCAGCTGGGCCAGGCCCGCGCGCATCGTCTGCAGGTCCACCAGGCCCGCAATCTTCTCCATGGCCAGTTCCCGTACTGCATCGCAGTGGTCCGGCCGCCCTCGGCCAGGTGCAGCAGTGCCCGCCAGCGGCATGAATGGGGATCGTGCGTCTGACAGCAGCGACCTGCGTCGATCTTTGCGTGCGGCGGCCAGCAGGCTGCGGCTCGGCCACTTCGCCGCCATGCGGCACCGCGACGACGCGCAGCTGCCGGAGGTGTTCATCGGCGGCGAGGGACTGGCCTCCGGCCCCGCCGAGGTGCTCGGCATCCCTGCTGCACGAGGCGGCGGCGCGCGGCCCGTCGGCTCGACATGCACGCTACAGGTAGCGCTCGACGCCGATTCAAGTAGTGAACTACGCTTGTTGTCAGGCTCGTCGGTGCGTCATTCTTTGCCCGTTCAGGGAGCATGCCCGTCAGCCCTTGAAGATCCGGATGGATAGTTCTATGGATTCTCTGGTATTGGGCCTGCTTCAAACGGAAAAGATGGAGTATCGCCAACGTCGGCTTGGAGGCACGTCATGACCATTACGGGTGAGAGTCTGGAACAGACTGCTCTGACGACTGCGATGAGCGAGGTCTACGCCGCGAGCACGGCACGTGCCTCGATGGTGGGCGGTGGATCGCTGTCCGCCGAGGAGGGTCGTGAACCAGAGGAATTGGAGCGGGATCTAGATACGTGGTACCCCGATCTCAATCCCATTATCAAACGCCTCAACAGCCCATCCCTCCTGGTCAGCTCCATCTCGCAGGTGGGACCGTTGAACACCGGCTATATCACCTTCAGCGGCGGAGTGCCGGTGGGTGGCTACGCCCAGCTAACCCTGTTCCAAAGCGGTCATTTCAACTTCAACGGGCACTTCCACGTCTCAGGAGCACCTAGCTATAACGTTGGATTTGCGGTGGGCGTGAGAAGCCAGCGTGGGGTTCTGTACACGTTCCTGCGGAGCGGACACTTGGCCGGAACCTTCGAGCCCGGGTCGCGCGACTTCGATTGGAGCGTCCAGGAGCTCCGAGACGTTGTTCGCGAAGACTGGGCGAACATTTCGGTGGGTTCCACCTGGTGGTGGAACGCCAAAGTCAACTGGGACCCGCTGGCAATCCTGAGCACGATTAAGACCTTGGCTGAGACCGTCGGGGCGGTTGGCAGCGTCGTCGCGCTGCTGTAGCGCTGTCCGACGGCGATAGCCCCACCAGCGTCTTCGACGCGTGTTCTGACGGACTCGACCGCTTCTGTCGACGATGCCATGGGATGTTCTGGAATGGGCCCGGGCAGAATCATCGCTGCCCTGCCGGTGACCTCCATGACCCCGTCGGCTTTGAATTTGCTCTGCCGTACCAGCCATAACTCAGGGCGGTCGTCAGCCCGCTCCCGTGACCAGGTCCGCGAGCGCGGCGCGGTCGCGGACGCCGAGCTTCACGCACGCGTGGTAGACGTGGCCCTCGACGGTGCGCACCGACACTCCGAGGCGCTGGGCGATCTCCCGGTTCGACAGCGCCGCTGCCAGTGCCGCGACCTCGCGCTCCCGATAGGTGATCGGTAGCGGGTGGGCCGCGGCGACCAGGGCGGGAG
>JALZDU010000442.1 GCA_030862405.1 Actinomycetota bacterium
ACTCAAAACCGGTCAAGACATCTTCCTGGCAGCGCTCAAGCTGCTGGAGAACCCCCAGCGACTCTACCGGGCCTGCACCTCGGCACAACGTAAGATGCTTAACAATGTGATCTTCACCAAGCTCAACGTTGACGCCACCGGCATCGTAGACGACGAACTAGCCGAGCCCTTCAACGCGCTCGTACCGGCCGGACGGCACTACACCCACAACGGGGCACTGCCCGCCGACCAGACGCCACCAGGCGGCCCCACGTCCCCAGACGCAGCCCCCCACGGCCGCCACCGCACAGGCCACCTCACGGCGGCCCTGCCTGGCCACAGTTCGAGTAAGACCACTTGGGTGCCCCCGGCAGGATTCGAACCTGCGCTCCCGCCTCCGGAGGCCGGGACCCGGCGTGCACTGTGGTGTCTCTAGTGTCCTACCAGCGCTTTTGCAGGGTCCATAGCATCCCCGCCGCTCCGTCATGTCCCGTAGTTCGTTCCACAATCCGTTCCACGGACGTCCGATGTCTCGCCTCCTGGCCAGACGCGGGTGATCACGCAACTGCTCCCCTAACTACGGCCGCCGGTATGCAGCCTGCCGTCAACTCGCCGCTCACGGACGTCTCCCGCACGGCACCGCCGCCGAGGCAACCAGCAGTAGAGTCGAGAGAGGTTGCGGGTGGGTCCCGGCTGTAGCACGGTCGAGGGCGTGACCGCAGCACCGCTGACCGAGGGCGACATCGACCGCAGGCAGGCGCCCGATGTCCGCCGGCCCCAGGCCCTCGCCGCGCTCACGCCGCACCTGCGCGGCTGCGACCCGATGTGGGATGTGGTCGTGGACTGGGTGTCGACCCACCTCGCTGACGACGCTGCAGCCCTGTTCGTCGCCCAGCTGAAGCGAGCCCGCGAACTGCGCGCCCGAGGGCCGGCTGTCCGACGCGCACACCATGACCTCGTGGGCGTTGCAGGAAACACGCGCCGAGATGCACCGCCGCTATCGCTGACGGAGGCACGCTCAGCCCCATCGCGTGGCGTGCTCGGCAGGGAGGGCGGGCGTCCGTGGGATCACATTCGCTTCGGGCGACGCCAGTTCGCACATGCATGAGCCCAGGTCGTCGGGTCGCCACCCGTGAGGCGGCCACGTCGGTGCGTAGACCCGGATCTCCTCGGCGGTCGTGGTGCGCGCCGCGGCACCCACAGTTCCAAACGAGGGGTCACCGTCGGCGAGCGCGACCTGCTTGTAGGCAGCGGTAGCGCTCGATACCACTGCCGCGATAACAACAAGAGGCCTCCCCGAGAAGGTTCTCCACCATTTGCTGGTATTGGTCCATTCAGCCTGTTACTATCTGTGAGTCGGTGAACATTGGATGGCGAGATAGAATGTCGTATGTTCGAGCGCTTTGCCCAAGGGTCGGAGGTCTACATCAAATGGCTACGAAAAATCGGCGACTGCGTGTTAGCTCCATATTGATTGGAGGTATGGCGGTCACCTTGGTCTTAGTGCTGGGGCTCGTAACGTATGCAGGATCTGCCGAACCGGGTTTCACCGCGTTTTTGGCCCTGCTAGGTGTCGGTGTCACGGCGGGCATTTCGGCGCTCGTCACCGTCCAGTCCAATCGACGTCTTGCACAAGAGCATGCTGATGACCGGGAGAGGCTTAGGTTGGACGCTGCCATGCGCGCTGGTTCCCTTCTCGCCCCGTCGGCAGATTCACGAACGAGTCCGCCATCGGCTGCGGCCGGGCTACTGGCCTTGACACAACTTGATCACGCGGAGCTGGCCGTCGCACTGCTTGTAGATTTGTGGTCTGAGAAGTCGGAGAACTTGAGTGAGGTTTCGGACGAGACGGCGGTGCTCGTGATCGATGCAGCGTTGCGCGAAGAATCTTCGAACGCGCCTTTGATCGCGGCTGAGTTGCTCTGTCGCAATGCGGGCCGGCTTGACCCGTGCCAGTCCCTTCATTGGCCAAGTGCCATTGATGGTCGTTGGGTACCACAAGTGAGCCCAAGGACCAAGCTACTTTTGCTCGAGGCGCTTGTAAGCATGACGTTGAAGGGTGAAGTTAGCGAAAACGCGCTTCGATCTCTTGCAGTACGTTTATTCGGCATTTGGGATGCCGACACGGACGAGAACGTTAAGGGCTGCGTTGGCAGTCTAATCAAGAGCATTGTGCCGGCGCTTGAGGAACTGGCCTATAAAAATTTCTTGCATGGTCCTATGAATGTAAGTATGGACGAGATCCGGAGCGCCTCGCGCACCGCTCATAGGAACCCCGATGACTACTTGGCACGCATAGTCGATTGTCGATGTGAATTACTTGAAGCGTGGTCGATAAATTGTAGAGGTAGGCTTTCGCGTCGTTCTGGAGCTCTCGCCGATAGCTCCTGCGATCGCGCTGATGAGGCGCTGGTACGATCGAACGGTAGTTCTTGGTTTTAATGCAGGCCCGGTGCCGGGGACAGCCCCCCGGAGACAGAGAGTCCACAGAGTAGATGATCGCCCGTTGCAGCCCGCCACTGCCCCTCGGCCTGCTGACGGGCGAAGTATCACTCTGCGAACCGCCGAGCGCATCGTCGCTGGCGGTGGCATCGTTGCTCCAGGCTGGCACACCGGTCAGGTTGGCTGCGGTGAAGCTGATCTCGTTCATGGCGTCCTCCCTAGGACTGGGCTCGGGCGGGCGGCTTTGTCGCCCTGGCTCGGGAACGGGTCAGCTGCGGGTAGTGCCCGGCGGCAAGGAGGAAGCACCACGACGTTTCGAGCGCAGCGGCCGGAGGCGGGAAGTTCATGGTCGCCTTTCGGCCGGGCACGGCCCGGGGCAGAGTCACGAACAAGCCAGACAGGCGGACGGAGCCGTCGTGAGACGAGAGCCGTGCAGGAGGCCCGACCCATCCGGGGAATTGAACCCGCGACCTGCTCATTACGAGAGGCCAGCATGCCGTCGCATCTGGCCTCTACCTGCAACAATGCTCGCACTGCGGGCCGCTCCGGGCGCCGCCTGCCACAACGGTAGCCGCAGTTTCGTCCCACAAATGGT
>JALZDU010000402.1 GCA_030862405.1 Actinomycetota bacterium
ACAGGTACCCGCCGCCCCCTTGTCGGCGGGTACCTGTCGCGGTCCCTCGCAGCCGCAGCGAAGCAACCCCAGGGCCTTGCCGGCCCGTCCACCTCTCCGGCCGCGTGGCTTCCGGCTGGCTATCGGCTGCCCCGCCGGCGAGTCGCTGATGTGGCGACAGCACGGACGAGGCGACTGAGGAACGACTGGAGCGTCACCTCGAAGTGGCCGTTCTCCACCGTGGGCGACATTTTATTCGGTCGTTCCCATTTGCCTGTGGCGAGGATATCCTCCTCAATCACATGCGCAATACCAGTAACCCGCTCGTGGAACCATCGAGCCCAGCCTCACCAGCCGATCGGCAAATTCGCCCCACAGTCGTGATGCTGCCGTCAATCCGCATGGCAAACGGGGTGACGTCGGAGTTGAGCTGATCAGTGAGGTGCGGGTCCGGTCCTAGCCCGCCGCAGCGGGAGGCAGCTGGCCGCGGGAGGCGACGTCCAGCGCGGCGGCCGCAGCGGGTGGCAACCGCAATGTTCCGCTGCGGTCCAGTTTCGCCAGCTCTGCTCGTGCTTTCGCGTATGCCGCGATGCGCTCGGCGTCGTGGTCGGAATCCCGGGCCATGGTGAGCAGCTTGATCGCCCGCTGCACCGTGGCTCGCTCCGGCGCGGGTATGCCGGCCAGCCGGATACGTTCCGCCGCGTCGCGGGCGGCGTGCCAGGCGCGCCACGCTCGTTCCACCGCGGTGGCGAAGCGAGCGCGATGGGCAGCCGGTGGCTCGGTGTCGGTGTCCAATGCCTGAGCTTCAGCGAAGGCGTCCACGAATCGACCGGTGGACGGCACCGCGACGTCGGTCAGCGCAGGCAGCCGCAGCACTGCGAGCGGGTCGCATTCGAACTGGCCGTACTCACTGCGCAACTGGGCGAACCGGGCCCGGGTGGCCCGCCAATCCGGGACCGGCGGGGCAGGCACCGCTGAGGTTGGAGGCGCCACTTCCGGCTGCTGCCGCGAGCCTGCCCGGCGGCGGTGCACGTGCCGCGCGACGGTGACCGCGCCCACTGCTGCCAGCATCAGCGGCCCAACGGTGAGCAGCATGGCGACCAGTGCCAAGGCGATCACACCAGCACCGGCCAAAGCCGCTGCACACAGCATTACCAGCAGCGAACCGAAGGGCCGCCGTGTTGGACTCCAGCGGTCGCAATGGTGGTACGACGGTCTGCCCATGGCCGCATCCTTTCCGGTTTGCCACCTCCTTAATACCCCTTCTGCCCGCCGCACGCGGCAGGCGCTGCGCCCGACGGATTAAGGCATCCCCAGCAACCCTCATCACCTGGGATGCTGCAGGTGATGAACCGGTATCCGATCCCCGGCCGACCGGTGGTGTGGAAGGGAGCTGCAGGTGTTCAGCAAGGTGCTGGTCGCCAACCGCGGGGAGATCGCGATCCGGGCGTTTCGTGCCGCCTACGAACTGGGTTGCCAGACGGTGGCGGTGTTCCCTCACGAGGATCGCAACTCCGAACACCGGCTCAAGGCAAACGAGGCCTACGAGATCGGCGAGAAGGGCCATCCGGTTCGGGCCTATCTCTCGGTGGAAGAGATCATCCGGGCGGCGCAGCGCGCCGGGGCCGACGCCGTCTACCCCGGTTACGGCTTCCTGTCGGAGAACCCGAAGCTGGCCACGGCCTGCCGGAAGGCCGGTATCACTTTCGTCGGGCCGCCACCTGCGGTGCTGGCCCTGGCCGGCAACAAGTCACGGGCGGTGGCCGCAGCGCGCGAAGCCGGAGTGCCGGTGCTGGAATCCTGCGCCCCGTCCGCCGATATCGACCAGCTGATGGCCGCGGCCGACGAGATCGGGTTCCCCATATTCGTCAAGGCCGTCGCCGGCGGCGGTGGGCGTGGCATGCGCAGGGTCACCTCGCTGCGCGGCCTGCGCGATGCGCTGGAGGCGGCCTCCCGCGAGGCTGAATCGACGTTCGGGGACCCGACCGTGTTCCTGGAGCGGGCCGTCATCGAACCTCGGCACATCGAGGCGCAGGTCCTCGCAGACTCGACCGGCGAGGTGATCCACCTCTATGAGCGAGACTGCTCGGTACAGCGGCGCCACCAGAAAGTCGTAGAGATCGCCCCCGCGCCCAACCTGGACCCTGACCTGCGGGCGCGAATCTGTGCCGATGCGGTGGCCTTCGCCCGGCAGATCGGCTACGTCAACGCGGGCACCGTGGAGTTCCTTGTCGACCGCGCGGGCAACCACGTGTTCATCGAGATGAACCCGCGCATCCAAGTCGAGCACACCGTCACCGAGGAAATCACCGATATCGACCTGGTCGCCTCCCAACTGCGAATCGCGGCGGGGGAGACGCTGGCCGACCTCGGGTTGTCCCAAGACGCGATCGTGCCGCATGGCGCCGCGCTGCAATGCCGGATCACCACCGAGGACCCGGCCAACGACTTCCGTCCGGACATCGGAACGGTCACCGCGTACCGCTCCGCCAGCGGCGCCGGAGTCCGGCTGGACGGCGGCACCGTATACCCGGGTGCGCAGATAGGTCCGCATTTCGACTCCTTGCTGGTCAAGGTGACGTGCCGGGGACGGGACCTGGGGTCTGCCGTGCTGCGGGCGCGGCGCGCGATCGCCGAGTTCCGGATCCGCGGGGTACACACGAACATCCCGTTCCTGCTCGCCCTGCTCGACGAACCGGATCTCCAGGCGGGCAAGGTCACCACCTCGTTCATCGAGCAACGGCCGTACTTGCTCACCACGCGCCAGTCCGCCGACCGCGGCACCCGATTGCTGACCTACCTCGGCCACATGACGGTGAATCGGCCGCACGGTGAGCCCCCCGAGCTGGCCGACCCGATCCTCAAGCTCCCGCCGATCGACCTGGACGCGCCACCACCTACCGGATCCCGGCACCAGCTCCGCGCGCTGGGCCCGGAAGGCTTCGCGCGCTGGTTGCGGACCCGCGACAGTGTCGGCGTCACCGACACCACCTTCCGCGACGCCCACCAGTCACTGCTCGCTACCCGAGTGCGCAGCAAGGACCTCCTTGCGGTGGCGCCCTACGTGACCCGGATGACCTCGCAACTGCTGTCGTTGGAGTGCTGGGGTGGCGCGACCTACGACGTGGCGCTGCGCTTCCTCGCCGAGGACCCCTGGGAGCGACTGGCCGCATTGCGTGAAGCGGTTCCCAACCTGTGCCTGCAGATGCTGCTGCGCGGGCGCAACACCGTCGGCTACACGCCTTACCCCACCGAGGTGACTGCGGCCTTCGTCGAGCAGGCCGTCGAGACCGGCCTGGACATCTTTCGCATCTTCGACGCGCTCAACGACATCTCCCAGATGCGCCCCGCCATCGACACGGTGCGCGAGACCGGTCGGGCCATCGCCGAGGTGGCGCTGTGCTATACCGCCGATCTGTCCGATCCGGCGGAGAAGCTGTACACGCTGGACTATTACCTGCGGCTGGCCGAGGAGATCGTGGCGGCCGGCGCGCACGTGCTGGCCATCAAAGACATGGCGGGCCTGCTACGACCTCCCGCGGCCCGCACGCTGGTGACCGCGCTGCGCAGCCGGTTCGATCTCCCCGTGCACCTGCATACCCACGACACACCCGGTGGGCAGCTGGCCACCCTGCTCGCAGCGATCGACGCCGGGGTAGATGCGGTCGATGCCGCCACCGCCTCGATGGCCGGCACCACGTCGCAGCCATCACTATCCGCGCTGGTAGCGGCTACTGACCACACCGAGCGCAGCACCGGGCTGAACCTGCAGGCGGTCTGTGATCTGGAGCCCTACTGGGAACTGGTGCGCAAGGTCTACGCGCCCTTCGAGTCCGGCCTGGCCTCGCCCACCGGTCGGGTGTATCACCACGAGATCCCTGGTGGCCAGCTATCCAACCTGCGCCAGCAAGCCGTGGCGTTGGGCCTGGCGGACAAGTTCGAGCAGATCGAAGAAGCCTACGCAGCGGCTGACCGGATGCTCGGCAGGTTGATCAAGGTGACCCCATCCTCCAAGGTCGTGGGGGATCTAGCGCTGCACCTGGTCGGTGCCGGTGTCGAGCCGACAGACTTCGAGGCCGATCCGGCTCGGTTCGACATCCCCGACTCGGTGATCGGATTCCTGCACGGAGAACTCGGTGATCCTCCCGGCGGCTGGCCCGAACCCCTGCGCAGCAAGGCGCTCAAGGGCCGCAGCGACCCCAAGGGAATCGCGGAGCTGTCCGCCGAGGACCGCAAGGGCCTTCGCGAGGACCGGGCGCGCACCCTCAACCGGCTGCTGTTCGCTGGTCCCACCGCAGACTTCGAAGAGCATCGCGAGTCCTACGGGGATACCTCGGTACTGCCCAGCAAGGAGTTCTTCTACGGGCTGCGTTCCGGTCAGGAGCATGCGGTAGATCTCGAACCGGGGGTGCGGCTGCTGATCCAGCTTCAGGCGATCGGCGATGCTGACGAACGCGGCCTGCGCACCGTGATGTGCACCCTCAACGGGCAGTTGCGGCCACTGCAGATCCGGGATCACTCCATCGACTCGGAGATCCCGGTTGCAGAGCGAGCCAATAAATCCGACAGCAACCATGTTGCGGCGCCGTTCGCGGGGGTGGTCACCCTGCAGGTGTCCGAAGGGGACACCGTGTCTGCCGGGCAGCTGGTGGCCACCATCGAGGCGATGAAGATGGAAGCCGGCATCACCGCGCCCAAGGACGCCACGGTGGCCCGCCTGGCCATCAAGACTGTGCAGCAGGTGGAAGGCGGCGACCTGATCTTGGAGCTTCGCTCCTCGTGAGTGGCGTTGAGTGCTATAGCCCTGCTATTCACTCACGAGTGGTCCGGATCGTGGCGGGGGTAGCGGGTGGGCGGCGGCTGGTTGTGCCGCCGCACGGCACCCGGCCAACATCGGATCGGGTCCGGGAGGCGATGTTCAGTGCGCTGCAGGCCCGCCACGACCTCAACGGTTCCCGGGTAATCGATCTCTACGCCGGATCGGGGGCATTGGGGTTGGAGGCGCTGTCCCGCGGAGCGGTGCACGTCCGGTTCGTGGAATCCGATCGGCGCGCAGCGGCCGTGCTGCGCCGCAATGTCGAGGCGCTCGGGTTGCCAGGGGCGCAGGTCACCATCGGCACAGTGCAGGCGGTGCTGTCCGGTGATCCCGACGAACCCTATGACCTGGTGCTCGCCGACCCGCCCTACACACTGGACGAGGCCGCTCTGGCCGGTGTGTTGAGCGCCTTGGCCAGCGGTGGTTGGCTGGCCCGCTCGGCACTGCTGGTGGTGGAGCGCCCGGCCAGGGCACTCGAGCCGACCTGGCCAGGCGATGTGGTGGCGCTCACGCATCGAAGGTATGGCGACACCACGGTGTATTACGGTTGCGCGCCATGAGGCGCGCGGTGTGTCCCGGCTCGTATGACCCCGCAACCAACGGTCACCTCGACATCATCGAACGGGCCGCTGCCCAGTTCGACGAGGTCGTGGTCGCTGTCCTGATCAACAAGACCAAGAGCTGCCTGTTTGAAGTCTCCGACCGGATGGCGATGTTGAAGGAGATCACCGAGCACCTCGCAGGCGTTCGGGTCGATTCCTGGCACGGGCTGCTCGTGGACTATTGCCGTGCAAACGGGATCGCGGCGATCGTCAAGGGCCTGCGCGCGGTCAGCGACTTCGACTACGAGCTGCAGATGGCCCAGTTGAACTACCAGCTGTCCGGAGTGGACACGATGTTCCTGCCGAGCAAGCCGCACTACAGCTACCTGTCCAGCTCGGTGGTCAAGGAGGTCGCCGCTTACGGCGGTGACGTCGGTCACCTGCTGCCGGCCACGGTGCATCACCGCTTGATCGACCGGCTCGGCGAGCTACCTGACGCCCAACCACACTGACTCCCGCCCGTCATGACACGCCGCGCACCGCGCGTTCCCGCCGCTGAGCTGCGGGAGCGGGCACACTGGCGACCCGTGGCTGACGACACCAAGGAGGGACCGGTGTACCGGGTCTTCGAGGCGCTCGACGAGCTGGTGACCACCGTCGAGGAGGCCCGCGGGGTGCCGATGACCGCGAGCTGTGTAGTGCCCCGCGGAGATGTGCTCGAGCTGCTCGATGATGTCCGCGACGCGATCCCCGCCGAACTCGACGACGCCCAGGACGTGCTGGACCACCGGGACGAGCTGGTGAATACCGCGCAGCGGGAGGCGCGCCGCGAGCGCGAGGAAGCCCACACCGAAGCCGAGCAGACGGTGACCGGGGCCCGCGACGAGGCGCAGCGCGTGGTCGCCGAGGCCCGTGCCCGAGCCGAATCGATGGTCGCCGAAGCACAAGCCGAGGCCGAGCGCCTGGTGGCCACCGGGCGCCAGGAGTACCAGCAACTTACTGGGCGTGCCGAAGCCGAGGCGGAGCGGATGACCGTGGCGGGGAGGGCTGCCTATGAGCGGGCGGTCGCCGAGGGACATGCCGAGCAGACCCGGCTGGTCGAGCAGACCCAGGTGGTGCAGTCAGCCCGAGCCGAGGCCACTCGGATCCACGACGAGGTGAGCGCCGAGGTTCACCGGCTGCGCTCGGAATGCGACGCCTACGTTGACAGGACGCTGGCGGAGTTCGAGGAACTGCTCAACCGCACGATGCGCACTATCGGGCGTGGCCGCAGCCACCACGGCGGACCGGTGCCGGCGGGGATCGGCGAGTACCCGCGGTAGTGCTTGGTTCCGGCGCCCGTGCAGCGTCAACTATCCTGGAATTCTCATGTCCCGCCATGCTGTTCCCGCCCGCCCCGATCCGTCTTCCCCCTGGGTGATCGACACCCGGCAGCTGGGCAGACGTCCCGGGGCGATGCGCTCGTACCATCGCGACGTTCCCGCACCGGCCGGGCTGGAGCTTGACGTGATCGGGATCCCTCCGGGAGACCAGCTGGCGCTGGACGTGCGGCTGGAGTCCGTCATGGAAGGTGTGCTGGCGTCTGGTGCGGTGGCCGCGCCGCTGGCCGGGCAGTGTGCCCGATGCCTGGATCCGGTGGTGGATCAGCTGGAGGTCGAGCTGACCGAGCTGTTCGCCTATCCGGATACCGCGACTGACGAAAGCACCGATCCTGACGAGGTCAGCCGGGTTGTCGATGACCTGGTCGACCTCGGACCGGTGGTCCGCGACGCGGTGCTGCTGGCGCTGCCACCGGCCCCGCTGTGTCGCGACGACTGCCCTGGCCTGTGTCCGGAGTGCGGCGAAAAGCGGGCCGAACTCGGTACGGATCATCGACATGAGACGATAGATCCGCGCTGGGCCGTACTCAAGCAGCGGTTCGGTGGCGATAGCCAGCGGTAATAATCGAGCTCAGCGGTAGCGAAGAGGAGAACGACTAACGTGGCCGTCCCGAAGCGCAGGATGTCGCGGTCGAACACCCGCTCGCGGCGGGCCCAGTGGAAGGCCACCGCGCCGACTCTCGCGGCGTGTTCG
>JALZDU010000408.1 GCA_030862405.1 Actinomycetota bacterium
GCGCCGACGGGCGGCCTAGCTACAGAATTGGTCGAACGCGTCCATGCGCCGGCTCGGCCAGAACTGCTCGAGCACAGCGCGCCGCATGCGCATATCGTTACTTGCTACCAGCCCTGCGGGCAAGGGGCGGCGCGTGAACTCACCAGGTCTCATCGACATGGATTGGGACGGGGCCCGCATCTACGCGATCCCGATGGCGACGCGGTTCCGAGGAATCACCGTCCGGGAAGGGATGCTCATCGAAGGCCCGGCCGGATGGGGTGAGTTCTGCCTGTTTCCGGAGTACGACGATCGGGAGGCCGTGTCCTGGCTGGCCACCGCGGTCGAGCAGGCAACGATGGGCTGGCCGGTGCCGGTGCGGGAGCGGATCCCGATCAACTGCACGGTTCCGACGGTGGGCCCGCAACGTGCGCACGAGATCACCGCACAGTCTGGTTGTGGCACCGCCAAGGTCAAGGTCGCCGATCATTCCGAGTCGCTGGCCAAGGACCTAGCCCGGGTCGAGGCGGTCCGGGACGCGCTCGGTCCGGCCGGGGCGATCAGGGTTGACGCCAACGGCGTCTGGGACGTCGACACCGCGGTGCGGGCCATCCGCCAACTTGACAAGGCAGCCGGCGGCCTGCAGTACGTCGAGCAACCGTGCCGGACCATCGAGGAGCTCGCCGCCGTTCGCCGCCGCGTCGAAGTCCGGATCGCCGCTGACGAGTCGATCCGTCGCGCGGAGGATCCGCTGCGGATCGCAGTCAGTGGCGCGGCCGACGTTGCAGTGATCAAGTGCACCCCGCTGGGCGGCGTCCGGCGTGCGCTGCAGGTAGCCGAGGGAGCCGGACTGCCTTGCGTGGTGTCCTCCGCGCTGGAGACCAGCATCGGCCTCGCGGCTCAGGTCGCCCTCGCCGGGGCACTGCCCGAGCTGGACTTCGCCTGCGGTCTAGGCACGCTGTCGTTACTGCGCGGTGATGTCGTCGTCGACGCCGACTCGCTGCGGCCCTTGAAAGGCTACTTACCGGTTTCGCGTGCGCCAGCTGCACCCGATCTCGCGCTCTTGGAGGCCTGTCAACCGGCCGACCTGGAGTGGGCTAACTGGTGGTGCGAGCGACTGAGGCGGGTGCGCTCCCTGCTGTAGCCGATCACGACTGCATGACCAGGGCGGCGTGCCGGAGTCTGTTGTACGACAGTGCCGTGCCACTGCCGTACCGGGGACCCGGCAGTTTGGCACACCCAGAGCGGTTCCGGTTCAGGCGATCAGCTCCGGAGACATGCGCATAAGCGTGCCCATGGGCTGGGTTACACCCCACACGAATGAAGATCAAATGTAACGCACACCGTTACGGCCATGCCCAAACTGCGTCGGCCGCAGCGACGCGAAGTCCTACCATAAGCGGATGGGGGTTGGGGCTACTTCAACCGCGATGTGCTGGCGCGTCGCGCTTGTCGCGCTCCTCGCGCTCCTTAGTCTGCAATCTCACGGCCTCGCTGAGACCACAGACGATCCTGTTTCTCAGGCTCCCACCCTGTCTCTCACGCCGTCCAAAGGGCCCGTTGGCTCGACGGTCACGGCTAGCGGCGAGCGTTACTGTGGGTCGGTCATGCTTCAGTGGGATGACGAGATGACCGTGCTCGGCTTGGGCGAAACGGATGGAAACGGCAACATCTCGATCATTTTCACCGTGCCCGAAGGCGAGCCCGGCCAGCACACCGTTACCAGTACCAGTCAATGTGGTGGAACGAGGGTGAGCTTTAGAGTCGTAGGGTCCCCAACGGTGACGACAACGTCTCCGCCGGACGACAACCACTACGACTACGACTACGACTACGACTACGGAGCCCCCACTGACGACACAGCGCCTCCCACGTCTTCGCCACCGACGACAACAGCGCCTCCGCCGACGACACCTGGGGCATCGCCGTTGGCGCCCGGCGGTGCTGTAGATAGCTATAAAGACAGCACTCTGGCTCAGTTAGAGGATATCGCCAAACGTGAACTCGAATCTGGCGTGATCCTTTACAACCCACCTGAGCAAATGCAGGTCGGCGTGGTGGTTCGCGTTGAGGTCCGGATTGCTCGTGAAGAATCCGACGACCTCGATGAGGGCCTGCAGGGTAAAGGTGATCCTCGTGTTGAGGGGTTGCTGGTCGGTACCACCATGAGGGCGAGGTTAGAGGGTAGCGCATTTGACATCACCCCTATCGGCTCGGACATCCAACAATTGATGTCTAAGGGCTTCAGGGAGTGGCGGTGGGACGTGATCCCCACTGAATCCGGAAGTCATCCCTTATTTCTTATTGTTTCGGTTCTCCACGAGAGATACCCCAGCCCGATTCAGGAGGCGCCACCCTTTGAGCGCCGAATCGATGTATCGGTCAATCCGGGTTATTCACTTTCAAAATGGTTGGCGAACAACTGGGAGAAGCCGGTTGTCACGCTGGTCGGCATCATTGGCATTATCGAGGGATACAGGAGACTGAGGCTTAGGCGTGCTGACGATCGGACGGCATAGCGCCGGATGGAGCAAAGCGTTGGCACACCAGCTGGGTTCTGCGCTTAGCGACGCCGATCCCATCCAGTAGCTGATCAACGCCGCAACAGTGTCAACGCTGCGTCGTGCAGCAACCCATTGGACGACAGTGCCGTGCCGCCGTCATGTCGAGCGACCCCGTCGAGGTCGGAAAACCGGCCACCGGCCTGCTCCACCAGAACCTGCACGGCGGCCACGTCCCAGGAGTTGACGACCGGCTCGGTGGCCAGGTCGATTGCCCCCTCAGCGACCAGGCAGTGCTGCCAGAAGTCGCCGAAAGCCCGGCTCTCCCAGCACGCGTCCACCA
>JALZDU010000137.1 GCA_030862405.1 Actinomycetota bacterium
GTCACGGTGTCGCGTACCTCGATGTCGTACACCGTGCCGGGTTCGGTCACGGTCGGCCGGAACGCATCGAGCCGCCATCCCCACGGCAAATCATCGACGGGGTCGGCGGCGGAAGAAAATCGGTCGAAGCTGTCCGCGTGGCCCGTGTTGGCCTCGGGATCACGCAGCGGGAGCATCGGGCAGCGCCAGAAGTCGAGCACGGGCTCGTCGCGCTGGTTGGCGACCTGTACCCGCAGCACGACGAGCCCGGTCGCCAGGCGTCCCGGTTTCGGCCGGTTCTGTCGTAGTGCAACGACCTCGGTGCGGGTGCGAAGCGTGTCACCCAGATGCACGGGGCGCAGCAGCCGGAGGCCGCGGTAGAAGAGGTTGCCGCGGACCCGTTGCGACGGTGACGTGGTCTGCCCAATCGCGACATGGCACACCAGCGTGGGGTGAACCAACGGCTCGCGGCGGCCGGTGACCGCCGCGGACAGCTCGTGGTCCAGCGGCAGCTGGAGCCGGTCGCCGGACAGCGCCTGGTGCAGGATGGCGTGGCCCGGAGTCAGTGTCAGGCCCGGAGCGTCGGCAAAAACCTGCCCCCGTGCCAGGTCCTCGAAATATGGCCCGCCGACCTGCACCCGGTTGTCCGCCATCGTGGCAAATCGTACGGCAACGACGCCTCTCTCAAGCCCGATGCATGTCGGCCTCGGCCACTGTGGCCGCGTCCAGTTCTGCCAGCGCAGCCCGGCGGCGGCGCGCCCGGAGCTCCAGCACGGCAACGATCAGAGCCAAGCACACGAATCCGGTCGCAGTGAGAAGGGCCGCAGCGATCGCGCTCTGAAAGCGGCCGCTGTGAGACAGCACGCTGTAGAACACCGCTGCCAGCGCCGCCGTCCCGATCGCCGCTCCGATCCGCTGGCCGGTCTGCAGCGCACCGGCCGCCGCCCCACCCATCACGGGTGGCACACACTCCAGCGTCAACGTGACGTTCGGCGAGATCACCGCCCCACCGCCGATACCCGCCACCAGCAGTGGGAGCGCCGCCCACCACGCTGCCGATTCAACGGGTACCGCGTGCAGGACCAGGGCGGTAATAGGCAACCCGGTAGCGACAGCGACCAGCCCGGTCACCGTCAACCAGCGGCTGTACCTGTTCACCAGCCGGCCAGCCACCGCAGCAGACACCGCTGACCCGAGCGCGAACGGTGTCACCGCGAGTCCCGACTGCAGCGGCGTGTACCCCAAGCCGTGCTGAAAGTACAGCGCGAACACCAGCCAGATCCCGCTGAAGCCCACGAAGTACAGCAGGCCCAGCGCGGCGCCCGTCGGGTATCCGGGCGTGGCGGACAACAACCGGGTGTCCAGCAATGGCGGCCGGCCGCGGCGCACCACCCGCCGCTCCCAGCGCAGGAAGACCGTGGCAAGCACCGGCGCCAGACCGAACAGCCACCACAGCCGGCCCAGGCCGCCACTTTCGACCTGTACGAGCGGCAGTAGCAGGCACAGCACGCCGGCACCGAGCAGCACCGCACCGACGATGTCGAGTTGGGAAACCACTCGCTGCCCGGTGGGCTGCCGGGACGGCACCAGGCGCGCCGCTGCAACGATCGCAATCAGCCCGATCGGGACGTTGACATAAAAGATCCACCGCCAGCCCTCCTGCCCGCTGGCCGCGGTGAGGATGAGACCGCCCAGTACCGGTCCGATCGCAGTGGACAGCCCCACGGTGGCTCCGAAGATGCCGAACGCTTTCCCCCGCTCCGGGCCGTGGAACAGCACCTGGATCAAGCCTGAGTTCTGAGGTGTGAGCATGCCGGCCGTGAAGCCCTGCAGCAGCCGGGCCGCCACCAGCAGTTCCGCGCTGGGGGCCGCCCCGCACAGCGCGCTGGTGAGCACGAATCCGGTCAGCGCGACGAGGAACATCCGCCGCCGGCCCAGGGCGTCGCCCAACCGCCCCCCTGCCACCAGCACCAACCCGAACGCCAGTGCATATCCGGACACCACCCACTGCACCTGAGCCACTGAGGCGTCCAAGCTCTGCGCGATGGAGGGCAGCGCGACGTTGACGATGCTGACGTCCAGCAGGCTCATGGAACCTGCCATCTGGGTGACCGCGAGGGCTCGCCACCGGTGTGGATAAGCGGGCTGATCGGTCCCGGACCGAGTGTTCACCACCCTCATCCTTGTTCACCGACGCTGCTGTTGGCTCGGGCCTCAAGCAGGCCTCGCTGCCGAGGGCTCCCGGTACGCTTCGCGCGTGAGAGGGCACGGGTGACCGGCAGCCGTACCACGGGTGACACGGTGTGCCGGGCATTCGCCACCGGCGCCAGGCTAAACCTCGCCGGCGATGCACCACGCTCTGGACGTCGATGAGCTGTCGCTCCACCGGAGCGGCTGGGGTAACCCGGATTCTCACCCGCCGCTGACCTCGAATGTAGGGTAGCCTAACCTCATTAATGAGGAGGGCTCGTGCGACAAAGACAGCAGTGGCAAGTAACAGTGCCCCCACCCGCGGAGCGGGCTCGAACCCTCACCACCCGCGACGCAACGGCCGCTGTACTGGCAGCCGGCACGTCCGATCGCAGCGAGCCGGCGCTGCACCATGTGTACCAAGACGGGTCGGCTCTTGTGCTGCTACCCGATAACCACCCCCTGCTCGCCATCCTGGAGCTCAAGCGGCGGGGCGACGTCTCAGCCATGATCGAACTCACCGACACCGCGCCGGTGGCATTACGCCGGCCGGTCCGCGGACTGCTCTGGATCACCGGCTGGCTGCGCGCGCTGGACCCGCAGCAGGCCCGGCAGGCCGCTGTGGAGGTGGTCGCGCACCGCTGCGACGAACGGCTGCTCGACCTAGGCTACGGATCCCGGCTGCTCTACCTGCATCCCGTCTTCGCGGTACTTTCCGACACCGAAGGCACCGCGTGGCTCACTCCAGCCGACCTCGCCGCTGCCGAACCGGATCCGTTGCACCATCTCGAGCAGGACTGGCTTCGCCACCTCGATCAAACACACCCCGACGTGCTCCACGCATTGGCCAAGCCCGTCTTCGCGGTGCCGTACGGCGGGCAAGCCCACGTCCGCCCGCTCGGGGTGGACCGCCTGGGCTTACGGCTACGGATCGAGGACGGCGAGGAGACGCACGACGTCCGGCTGGCCTTCCAGCGGCCGGCCACTACCCCCG
The DNA here is from genome assembly GCA_030862405.1 of Actinomycetota bacterium. Classification (GTDB taxonomy): domain Bacteria; phylum Actinomycetota; class Actinomycetes; order Mycobacteriales; family Pseudonocardiaceae. The sequence goes on from JALZDU010000137.1 coordinate 3,164, forward strand.
TCCAGCTCGCTACCGAGCTATACCGGCTGACCGGATGCCCCACTGTCACTTCCGGACTCCACCCACCAGGCGCCGACCGCCTGTGAGGTTGATCGCGTTTGAGGACGGTCACGGCCGGAGGCTGGCCCGCTCGTCTTCGTTTATTGTCCTCGCCGCCGCGGGATCCCTGCGGACCTTGAGCAGGCTGGCCACTGTCGTCACCACCAGGATGCCGACGATCACGCTCAGCGAGAGCTCGATGCCCACCGTGGGCACCGACTCCAGCGGCTGCCCACCGTTGAGGAAAGGCAGCGAGTTCTCATGCAGCGCTTCAAGCACCAGCTTGATACCGATGAACCCGAGGATCACGCCAAGCCCGATGGACAGATATACGAGCTTGTTGAGCAGCCCACCGATGAGGAAGTACAGCTGCCTTAGGCCCATCAGCGCGAAGGCATTGGCGGTGAAAACCAGGAAGGGCTCCTTGGTAAGTCCAAAGATCGCGGGGATGGAGTCCAGTGCGAAGACGAGGTCTGCGGAGCCGATCGCGATCATCACCACGACCATCGGGGTCATCCACCGCTTGCCATCCCGCTTGACCGTGAGCCTGGCGCCGTGGAACTCGCTGGTTACCGGAACCAGCTTGCGTAGCGCGCGCAACGCGATGTTCTCCTCGAACTCCACGCTCTGATGCCGATGGCGGACTTGCTGCCAACCTAGATAAATCAGCAGTACGCCGAAGAGGTAGAACACCCAGCTGAAGCGCGAGATCAGTGCCGCACCCGCCGCGATGAACAGGCCCCGCATCACCAAGGCAAGCACGATGCCGATCAGCAGTACCCGGTGCTGGTGGACGGCAGGCACACCGAAGGCCGACATGATGATCACGAAGATGAACAGGTTGTCCACCGACAGCGAGTACTCGGTGAGGTATCCGGCGAAGTACTGGACGGCGAAATCACCGCTGGCGAACAACCACACGCCTAGTCCAAACACCACCGCGCAGGCGATGTAGAACACCACCCACCGGCTCGCCTCCGCGATGCCCACCTCGTGGGGTTTGCGGTCGACGATGACCAGATCGAGAGCGAGTAGGACGATCAAGCCGCCCACCGTGGCGAGCCATACCCAGGTGGGCACGTTCATGAGCTAGACCTCCGGGGAGACGACATCCGTCGTACACCGGAGGTCTCTTCCACCGGAGAACCGGTCGACGGCACCGGGCTCACGCAGCACTGCGAGAGCCGTGATGACGATGCCGCCGCGAAGGAATACTCCCCTCCACGTACTGGACAAGTCTCCCGCATCACCCCAGGCCGACACCAGCCAGGCCTGCTAAGACACCACGTACGTGGACGTAGCGTGTGCGAGGGTGTGCATATGGTGCTGGAGATTGCCGAATTCACCATCCGATCCGGTCAGGAGGACCGGTTCGCCATCGCATACAGGCGGGCGGCGCACCTGCTGCGGGACACCCCGGGCTGCCTGTCGATGCGCATGACCAGAGGAATCGAGTCACCGTCCCGGTTCGTGCTGCTGGCCGAGTGGGAGAACGTCACCGACCACACCGAAGGTTTCCGGGGGACGGCGTCGTTCCGCGCCTGGCGCGACCAGCTGGGCCCCTTCTTCGCTGAGGCGCCTCGGGTGGAGCACTCGGTGGACATCGGATCCGACGACGGCTTGGCGAGGGGGCGCTGAGAATCCGCTGAGACGGCTGCTCCACCTCCCACCGACCTCACCTACCGTCGGCGGCGTGTCCCTCACGGCTCGGCTGGCCCGGCTGCGCCAGCGACCCGTCGTGCTGCTGCTCGTCGCCGTCCTGGTCGCGGGTGCTGGTGTGGCGCTGACCGTCACGATGGTCCCGGATCCGCCTCAGCCGGCCACCGAGACCGTCACGATCGACGTACCAGCTGGACCGGGTGGCACCGGCCAGGTGCGCCTGGATGCCACGGTCTACCGACCAGCAGCCATCCCCGCTCCGGCCGTGCTGGTACCCCACGGTTTCGGCGGAAGCAAGAATTCGGTCAGCGCCGAGGCCACTGAGCTGGCCCGCCGCGGGTTCGTCGTGCTCGCGTGGACGGCCCGTGGATTCGGCGCAAGCGGCGGCCAGATCGGACTCAACTCCCCTGACTACGAGGTGGCGGACGCAAGGGCGCTGGTGGACTGGCTGGCCGAGCGGCCCGACGTGGTTCGCGACGGCCCCGGCGATCCGCGTGTCGGGGTGACCGGAGCGTCCTACGGCGGCGCGCTGGCTCTGCTACTGGCCGGGACTGACCCCCGGGTGGACGCCCTCGTACCGCAGATCACCTGGAACGACTTAGCCCAAGCGCTGTTCCCGAACGCGGCGAGTCGTCAACCGATCTCCGCTGGCACCCCGGCACCAGGTGCCTTCGCCCCGGACGGGGTGTTCAAGCGAGAGTGGGCTGGGCAGTTCTTCAGCTCCGACACCGACGGTTCAGGAGTATGCGGGCGCTTCCGCTCGGACGTGTGTGCCGCCTACAGCCAGGCCGCCACCACCGGCGCGCCCACCCCGCAGATCGTGGCGCTGCTGCGCCGCTCGTCGCCTTCCGCGGTGACCGGCAACATTACCGCGCCGACGCTACTCATCCAGGGCGAGCAGGACACCCTGTTCGGGCTCGACTATGCCGACGCGACCGCCCGCCAGCTCACTTCGGCAGGTGCCCCGCTGAAGGTCGTCTGGTACGCGGGCGGGCATGACGGCGGCGAACTCGGCGGGCAGCTACCGGAGCAGATCGGCGCCTGGTTCGACTACCACCTGCGCCGGATCGGCGAGGATCCTGGCACCGGCTTCGAGTATCAGGTGCAGGGAACTTTCGGCACCCGACGAGGCTTCGCCCAGCGTACCGTCACCGTCCCGGCCTATCCCGGGCTCGACGGTGCCCCAGCACAAAGCCCGTTCGCAGTGCAACACCGGGAGCTCTCCCTGCGCGGCGGGCCGCAGCAGGTGGTTCGCCCACCCGGCGGCAGCCCCGCCGCGCTCAGCAGCTTGCCGGGACTTTCCCGCGCGCTGACTGAAGGCGCTGGGAACCTCGATGCGGTGGCCTTTGATGTGCCCGGCCAGGCCGCGACATTCAGCACTGATCCGCTGAACGACCCGCTGGAGATCGTCGGGGCGCCGCGGATCCGGTTGCGCGTCGCCGCGGCACCCACCGGCCCCGACGCGCCACCCACCGAGGCGGTGCTGTTCGTCAAGCTCTACGACCTTGGACCGGGCCAGCGGCGCACGCTGCCGGGCAGTGCGGTGGCGCCGGTACGGATCGGGCCGTTGCCCACCGACGGCACACCGGTCGAGGTCACGGTGACGCTGGCCGGTGTGGTGCGCCCGGTGCAGGCCGGGCATCGGCTAGAACTCGCCGTGGCAACGACCGACCGCGGGTACGCGCTGCCCCAGCAACCCGCCAGGTACACGGTGGCACTGCCCGGGGACGCCCGCCTGGCGGTGCCGGTGGTGCCCGGCGAGCAAGCACCGGTGCCGCTTCCCGTCACTCAGCTGGTCGGGTTGGGTGCGCTGGCGACGTTGGTGGCGGCCCTTGGGGTGTTCGCCGCGCTGCGCCGCCGGCACGCCGGCAACGTCGACCCGAAGCTAGCCGAGGTACCGCTGGTGGTACGGGGACTGGCCAAGCGTTACCCGGGCGGCATCACGGCCGTCGATGACCTCTCGTTTCGCGTCGAGCACGGTCAGGTGCTGGGCCTGCTCGGACCCAACGGTGCCGGCAAGACCACCGTGTTGCGGATGTTGATGGGGCTGATCCATCCGACCGCCGGGGAGCTGCGGACATTCGGGCACCGGATCGCGGCCGGCTCCCCGGTGTTGTCCCGAATTGGGTCGTTCGTGGAGGGACCCGGGTTCCTGCCACACCTGTCCGGGGTTGCCAATCTCCGGCTGTACTGGGCGGCCACCGGGCGGCCCGTCAGAGACGCCGGCATCGACGAGGTGTTGGAGATCGCCGGGTTGGGTTCCGCGGCGCACCGGCGGGTGGGCACCTACAGCCAAGGGATGCGCCAGCGCCTGGCGATCGCCCAGGCCATGCTCGGGAAGCCGGAGCTTCTGGTGCTCGATGAGCCCACCAACGGCCTGGACCCGCCACAGATCCACGCCATGCGCGAGGTCCTGCGGGATTACGCCGCCAGCGGCCGGACGGTGCTCATCTCCAGCCACCTGCTCGCCGAGGTGGAGCAGACCTGCAGCCATGTCGTGGTGATGCACCGGGGTCGGTTGGTGGCCGCCGGTACCGTCGCCGAGGTCGTTGCGGGCACCAGCACGGTGAGCTTCACCGTGGACGACGCGGCACTGGCCGCCGCGGTGCTGCGCGACCTGGCGAGAGTTGACGTGATGGGAGTCGAACGTTGCGTCGTGCACGCCCAGCTAGACGGGCTGTCCCGCGCGGTCGCGGTGGCCGCGCTGGTGGGGGCCGGGATCGGGGTCGAGGCAGTGGCCGCCCGCCACCCGCTGGAGGAGGCCTTCTTGCAACTCGTAGGTGAGGAGACCGTCGAGTGATCCCCGACGTGCATGCCGCCCAAGGGTCGGCACCTGGTTACCGGACCGCCGGCACCTTGCCGTTGCGCGTGGAGCTGGCCCGCCAGCTGCGGCGCAGGCGGACGGTGCTCACCCTGGGGTTTCTCGCACTGCTGCCCTTCCTGCTCTGGCTGGCCTTCGAGGTCGGGCAAGACGACAGCGAGCGCGGCGGCACCACCCTGGTCGACCTCGCCACCGCCAGCGGGTCCAACTTCGTGGTGTTCACGATGTATTCTACGGTTGGCTTCCTGCTGGTCGTCGTGGTGGCGCTGTTCTTCGGTGACACGATCGCCAGCGAGGCGTCCTGGTCGACCCTGCGCTACCTGCTGGCTGTCCCGGTACCCCGCGGACGACTGCTGCGGCAGAAGGCAGTGGTGGCCGCGCTGCTGTCGGCCTTCGCCCTGGTGCTGCTGCCCGCGGTGGCGATGGCGGTCGGTGTGGCCGCCTACGGAGCCGACGACCTGGTCTCCCCCACCGGCCAATCATTGGAGTTCCTTCCCACCGCGAGCCGGCTGGCACTGGCCCCCGCTTACCTGGTGTTGCACCTGGCGTGGGTAGCTGGGCTGGCACTGCTGCTGTCGGTGACCACCGATGCGCCGCTCGGGGCGGTCGGTGGTGCGGTGATGGTGTCGATCCTGTCCCAGATCCTGGAGACGATCGACGCGCTCGGTCACCTGCGGGACTACCTGCCCACCCGGTTCAGCTCCGCGTGGGCTGACCTCTTGGCCTCCCCCGTCGCCTGGAGTGACCTGGCCAGCGGAGCATTCTCCGGGGTGGCCTACGCGACGGTCTTCGGGCTTGCCGCGTGGTGGCGGTTCGCCACCAAGGACATCACAAGCTGACGCGACACAGATCAGCCGTGGCACCGTGTCCGGTGCTGACACGCTCGCCGTCGTAGCACTCGGCCTCAGACTGTTCGCGTACGCGACGTCCAGCGTAAAGGATCGGGACGCCCGGACGTTCATCTCGTACCGCTGCGATAGCGCGGTTCACCCGCGCCTGCGGACGAGGAGACGCGATGGTCACCCGACGAGCTGCGTTGGTGCCATGACGGCTACCGCGCTCGCCGCGTCATTCAGTGACGGCATCGATGGCATGGTTGCGCTGGCTCAACCGCCACGACCCGACGACGACAAGGACCTGCGGGGTCCGATCATCATCGGCCACCGGGGCGCCTCCGGCTACCGGCCGGAGCACACCCTGGCCTCCTACGAGCTTGCCGCGCGGCTGGGTGCCGACTTTATCGAGCCCGACCTGGTGGTGACCAGTGATGGGGTTCTGGTCTGCCGGCATGAGCCGGAGATCGGCAGAACGACGGACGTCGGCGACCGCCCCGAGTTTGCTTTCCGAAAGGCCACCAAAATGGTGGACGGCGTGGCCGTCACCGGATGGTTCGCCGAGGACTTCACCCTCGCAGAGCTCAAGACGCTACGGGCGGTAGAGCGGCTGCCGCAGAATCGCCAGCGCAACACGCTGTTCAGCGGGCGGTACGAGATCCCGACATTCCAGGAGGTGCTGGATCTTCGGGCCCAGCTGGCCGAGGAGTTGCGGCGGACGTTGGGCCTTTACCCGGAGACCAAGCACCCCACGTATTTCCAGAAGGCCGTTCTGCCGCTGGAGCCTCGGCTGCTCGAGATCCTCCAACGCAACCGACTCAACCGGCCGGATGCACCGGTGTTCGTGCAGTCCTTCGAGGTGACCAACCTGAAACAGCTGCGTGAGGCCGGCTTGCGGACCAACGCGGTCCAGCTGCTGTCGGCTTCCGGCGCGCCTTTCGACACCACCACTGCCGGCTCCGGCCCGACCTATGCCGACCTGTCCACCACTGTTGGCTTGCGCGGCATTGCGCACTACGCCCAAGGAATCGGGCCGGAAAAACTACAGGTCATCCCGCGCAAAGCCGACGGCAGGCTGAGCTCCCCCACCAGGCTGGTAACCGACGCACATCGGGCGGGCCTGGTTGTGCATCCCTACACCTTCCGTGCCGAGAACGTTTTCCTGCCGGTCGGCTACCAGACGTCTACCGTGCCGACCGACTACGGGCGGGCGATCGACGAACAGACCACGTATCTTCGGGTCGGAATCGACGGTCTGTTCACCGATCATCCCGACATCGGCGTCGTTGCCCGCGCCGAGTTCCGTGCCACGGCGCCACGCTGATTGCTCACGTCGCCAGTTATGAAGCGCCTGCGCCGAATACCAGGATCGACGCGGTGAATCCGTGGAGGTGGTTCCGCCCCGCGACCGGGCCGATCTCGCCGGCCGCGAAGAAGCCAGCCACACCGGTGGTGTCGAGCCCGGCGCGCACCGCCAGCACGTCGTGATCGGCACTCGGGAACATGGTCTTACCCCGCCCGTTGCAGGAGAACAGCAGCGCGCCGCCCACCGGACCGTTCTCCGCCCGGAACCGGGAGAACGACTCCTTGAGATCATCGTCGGCGGCGGAGGCGTCCCGCACCTGGAAGCGAACGGTGCGACCCACCTCCACGACCTCTGCGATGGCGATCGCGCCGCGCTTACTGTCGGCGCCCATGACGCCGCGGATGAGGAAGTCACCGCGCTCGTGCTCCTCGACGTACTCGTCCATCGCGACGCCGATGTGCAATCCGCGCGCGACGGCTTGCCGCTCTTCGGGAGGGAGCTCGGCAACGATCTGCTCGAGTTTCGTAAGAGCTGGCGTCCCGGCCAGCTCCAGTAGCACATTGCCCTCGGCCTTGGTGACGATCATCGGGGGGCCGAAGGGGCGGCAACCCTGGCTGACCACCGGGACGGCGGCAACGGGACCGCCGAGCACTACTCCCACCGCGCCGGTCGGCACGCTGTGCCCGTCCAGGAACAGCCGCGCGGACTGCCCGCCGCGAGGCCCGCTGGCCACGCCGCCGATCAGTGGCAGACCGGTGAGGTCGTCGTTGGAGCGCTGCACGAAGGCCCCGATGGGAAAGGTATAGGGGTCGGCGAGGAGCACCGCGACGGCGTCGTCTTCATTACGGTCCGGCATCCCGATGACGGCAGCACCATCGGGAGTGCGTACCAGCTCCAGGTGCAGCGGGGTGCGCCTGACCCCGGGAAGGCAGGCCGCGAACACGCTGATCGCCGGCTGGGCCTCCACTCCCCGGCCGGCACCGATCACACCGCCAGCGCTGCAACCCAGCGTCGTGCCGGCTCCGGCCAGCTCCATCGCACGCGTGCCGGCTGACTCGACGGCGTCCGGATCGTCACCACAGACGAACATGCACAGCAGGTCGGGTCGCTGCCCGTGCAACGGAGCCAGGGCTTGGGTGACGGCGGACTCCGCCGCCGCGGTGAGGTCCGAGCCGACCGCCAGGCCGTCGCCGAAGCGGAAGGTGAGCACGTCTGCTGGGGAGGACATGAGGGAGCCACCTTTCGACGACTACGTGAAGCTCCATTGTGCTCCGTGAGTCACCCACCTGGCAGGATGAGGTGAACGTCGCCGAACTCGTGCCAGCGGTATCCAGCGCGTAACGCCTCGGTGTAGGAGGCGGCGAGCAGGTCGGGCGCTGCCAGCGCCCCCAGCATCAGCAGGTGCGACGCCGCCGGCTCGTGCCAACCGGTGAGTAGGCCGTCCACCATGGTGACTCCACGCTCTGGCGTGACGACCAAGTCGGTCCAGCCCGAACCAATGCCGCCGGCTACTCCGACCGACTCCAGAGCGCGCACGACGGTGGTGCCCACCGCGATCACTCGCCGGCCTTCACCGCGGGCCGCGTGTACCGCTGCAGTGGTCGAGGTTGGCACGGCGAACCACTCCACACACGGCGGCTCACCGGACTCCGCGGAAGACACCCCGGTGTGTAGCAACAATGCCGCAACCTGCACTCCCCGAGCGCGCAGCCGGTACCGCAGCCGCTTGGTCAGCGGCCGGCCTGCGCTGGGCATCTCGGCGCTGCCGGGGGTATCGGCGTACTCGGTGCGGTACGCCGACAGTGGCCAGGGGGCGCTGGCGTACCGATAGCGGATCGGGGCGCCGTACTCGTGCAGCCACTCCCCCAGCGCGATGGGGCTGCGCAGCGTGCCGCACCACAACCGGGAGCTGGTCGATCCTGCCGGCGCGGAGCGGTCCAGTTGCAGAATCCCCCTGCCGGTCAGCCGGATCCGCGTGCTGGTCCGGTCCTGCAGCGACGGCTCGCCACCGAGCGGACCAGGCGTGCGAACCTCGACCACCCATCGCGACGTGGTGCTTGCCAGTGCTGTCGGGTAGTCCAGCGCCGCCCCCGGATCCAACGTGGACAGGTGCACCTCGACGAGCTGGCTGTCAGAGGTGACACCTGTCAAGGCGGCTGGCAGCGTGTCTGAGGTGTTCACCACCAGCAGATCCCCGGCCCGCAGCATCGCGGGCAACTCGGCCACGCTGCGGTGTTGGAGCCCGCCGTCGGTCGCTACCAGCATCCGCACCCGGTCCCGTGGCACCCCACGGGCTTCCGGTGGGCCGGTGGCCAACAGGTGCTCGGTCAACTCGAAGGACGGGACGGGCGGCGTCACACCGACACCTGCTTGAGCTCAGCCACGGTGTAGCGCCCGCTGGGCAGCCGATCACCGATCACCCGGCGCAGCGTGGGCACCACCTCCTCGGGCCACGGGCGATCGCTGATGTCCTCACCTGGGAAAGCCGCTGCCTGCATCGTGGTGCGCATATCACCGGGATCCACCGCGAGCATCCGGACGTCGGGTTCCTCGGCGGCGAGCACCTGGATCAATTGGTCGAGCGCGGCCTTGCTGGCACCGTATCCACCCCAACCCGGGTAGCCCTCGACGGCCGCGTCACTGCTGATCGCCAGCACAGCGCCGCCAGCCGCGCGCAATGCCGGCAGTGCCAGCTGAATGACCAACAATGGAGCGACAGTGTTGATCTCGAAAACTGCGCGAAGCTCCTCGGCTCGGTAGCTGGCCAGCGCAGGCAGCGGGGTCTGCCCGAGCGAGGACGCGTTGAGCACAAGCAGGTCCAGCTGGCCACCGATCGCAGCGACCAGCTCGTGGCGATGCGCTTCGTCGGTGACATCGCCGGGTATGGCAGTGGCGTCGGGCCAGCCCGCTGCAGCGGCGTGGAGATCGGTGGCGGATCGGGCGTCCACGACAACCCGCCAGCCGTCGGCGACCAGGTTGCTTGCGAGTGCTCGGCCCAGGCCGCGGGACGCTCCAGTGATCAGTGCGGTGTGCATGCCTCCACGGTGCGCCGGGAACAGGCGCGCTCCCTCATGCTGCGGCACCGCCTCCACCCCGACCTTGGTCCTAGGTCCTGGCTGTCATTTCGACAGAGACGTGTATTTCCGCGTGTTCACCAGCCTCTTCCTCTTCAGGGCGTTGTTGGGTAGGCACATGGGAACCAGAGGCTCCCCACCCTCTTTACTTCACTTCAGCGCGCTGTTTCGGTGAGCGGATGCGGACCAGAGTCTCCTACGACGCGGCCGGCGCAGGCGCAGCGCAAGCGAGACGGTGTACGGCGATGCGCTCGCCGGTAGTCAGATGAGGAGGCGCTGGAGCATCCCGATCGATGACCAAGTCTCGATCGCGGAACACGCGCAGGACTGCCGGGCGTTGCTGGGCGAACTCGACGTCACGCAGGCACACCTCGTCGGCCACTCCTATGGGGCCTGTGTCGCCTTGCAGCTAGCTCTCGATGCCCCGAGGGCGGTGTCCAGCCTGGCACTGTTCGAAAACGGGCCGATGGGCACGGCTTCCAGGTCAGGGGTCGATCAGCCCGTCGCGCACTGCCAGCAACGCTGCCTGGGTGCGGTCGGCCACCCCGAGCTTGCTCAAGATGGCGCTGACGTGTGCCTTCACCGTTTTCTCTGAGAGCACCAGCTCGCGGGCGATGAGCCGGTTGGACAGTCCTCGGCCGATCAGCCGCAGCACCTCATGCTCTCGGGTAGTGAGTGGGTCACGCGCTGTGACCGAATGCATCACCGCCGCCGCGATCCGCGGGTGCAGTGACGCGCCTCCATGGTGCACCGAACGCAGCGCGCCCGCGAGCTCGGCCGGTCCGACGTCCTTGAGCAGGTAGCCAGCCACCCCAGCCCGCACGGCGGGCAGCACCGAGTCCTGCCCGGAAAACGAGGTGAGCACGACGACCTTGACGTCGGGATGGGTCTCGCGCAGCCGCCGCGCGGTTGCCAGCCCGCTTAGCCCGGGCAGCACGAGGTCCAACAGCACGATGTCCGGGCGCACGGCAGCCACCAACGCCAGCGCCTGTTCTCCGCTGCTCGCCTCGCCGACCACCTCCATGTCCTGCTGCAGTTCGAGGAAGGTGCGCAGTCCGGTGCGCACCATCTCGTGGTCATCGACAAGCAGCAGCCGGACCAGATCAGCCAGTGGGCACCTCCAGTGTCACGGTGGTGCCCACCCCCGGTGCAGTGTCCACCTGCAGGGTGCCGCCGAGTGCTTCGGCACGTTCCCGCATGCTGACCAGTCCAAGGCGCCGGGAGGTGCGGGCTGTGACCGCAAGGTGGAACCCACTCCCGTCGTCGGACACCGTCAGCCGAACACCCCCGGACACGTCCAGCCGCACCCGGATCCGGTGCGGTGAAGCGTGCTGCAGGGCGTTGCCGATCGCTTCGTTGGCCACCTTGAGCACCTCGCGCCCGACCTCGCCCGTATGGCGGCCTCCCCGACCGTGGACTTCCAGGAGGATCGGCACGTCATGCACGGCGCGGAGCAGATCCACCCGCTTGCGTAGCGCCACACCGAGTCCCTCGCGGTCCACGTCCGGCGGACGCAATGTGTCTACCAGGACTCTCAGCTCATCCAGCGCGGCCCGCGACAGGTCACGTACCCGGTCAAGATAGGCGTACGCCGGGGATCCCACACCTGCCACGGTGGCCGCAGACTCCGCGGCGAGGGTGAGGCTGAACAGGGTCTGGGTCACCGAGTCGTGCAGGTCCCGGGCAATGCGAGTGCGCTCCTCAACGATGGATAGTTCGCGGAGCCTTTCCTGACGCTGGGCGTTGACCACGGCCAGCGCGGCATGGCCGGCGAGCGTCTCCACCAGGCGCTGGTCGGCCTCAGTGAAGGTATTTCCGCTGACCTTCTCCGCCAGGTACAGCGCAGCGACCACCTCGCCGCCAGCCATGATGGGCACCCCGAGGAACGACCGCATGTCCGGATGAGCCTGAGGGTAGTAACGGAATCGGGGATCCGCGCGGATGTCCGCACGCCGGATCACTTCCGGTTCTTTGAGCAGCGCGCCGAGCAGGCCATGGGTCCGCGGAAGCGAGCCGATCCGGTTCCACGTCTCGGAGTCCACTCCGGCGGTGAGGAACAGCGCAAATCCGCTGTCACCGTCGGGCACACCGACTGCGGCGTATCGGGCTCCCGCCAAGTCGCGTGCACCGTCCAGAATGCTACCCAACACCTGCTCGCTGCGCCGCTCAGCGCCGAGTTGGCCGACCACATCGAGCAGCCGGCGTAGCGCAGATGCGTCCTCGCCCATCACCGCCCTCCTC
>JALZDU010000497.1 GCA_030862405.1 Actinomycetota bacterium
GCCACCCAGGTCGCCGGCCAGGCGCCCAGCGCGCCGTAGCCGGCGAGCAGCAGCGGAGCCTTCGGTGGCAGGTCCAGCGGCGCGAGCACCGAGTCGACCAGCGGGTCACCAGCCTGAGCGCTGACACCGACCGTGGCGCGCCAGCCCCGCCCATCGCTTCCCAGCCCAGCCACGGTCGCATCAAGATCGCGGTGCACCAGGACAGCGTCATGATCATCGAGCGGGTGCGCGGTGGCCACCGGCGGGTGGGCCCAGCGCACCTCGTCGTCTCGGAGGCGCAGAGCGCGAAACGCCGGCGAGCCCAGCGCCAGCGGGAGCACCGTCGCGCAGACGTCGTGCCGGAAGCCGGGCAAGGTCAGCTCTTCGGTGCGCAGCCCCCCGCCGACCGTGTCACCCGCCTCCACCAGCAACGTTCGCCGACCGGCCTGCGCCATGGTCACCGCGGCAACCAGACCGTTCGGGCCGGAGCCGACGACGACCGCATCAAAGCCGTCAGCGCGGCTCATCAGCGTTACCCACCCCGTTCGCCAGCGCTTGTCGAAGGGCCACGCTCGTTATTTTTCACCGTAGTGCCGTCATGTGCAGGCGGTGATCAGAGTGAGGAAACGTCCTCCGCGCATGCGTGACGCAGTGCCGTACTCATCACGTTCGTAGCTAAAAGGCTACACTGCCGTGATGGCTGAGATTCCGTTGCGGGAACTTCGCAACGACACGAGCGGCGTACTGCGCCGCGTCGAGGAAGGCGAGCACCTCACCGTGACCGTCAGCGGCCGACCGGTGGCGCAGCTCGTTCCGCTCCCCCGGCGGCGACGCCTCATTCCGTGGGATGAGTTTCGGGCGCTGATGGCAGACTCCGCCGCTGATCCAGGCCTGCTGGATGATCTCCGTGAGATGATTCCTGAGACAACCGAGGACATCGAGGACCCGTGGGACAGGGCGGTGCAACGGTGACTCGTGCCTCGCTCGCGGACACCTCGCTGTTCGTCGCCATCGAGCAGGGGCGGTCGCTGCGCCAGGCGCCACCCCGATCGGTTGCGGTATCGACGATCACCGTCGGTGAACTGCGCCTAGGCGTGCTAACAGCACTGGATGATGCCGTCCGCGCGCTGCGACTACGGACGTTGACTCGAATTTTGTCATTCGATCCCTTGCCGGTGGACGATTCAGTCGCTATCGCGTGGGCTGAGCTGCGGGCCGCGCTACGAGCCATGGGGCGCAAGATGCCACTGAATGACTCGTGGATCGCGGCCACCGCGATTGCGCACGGGCTGCCGGTTGCTACCCAGGACGACGACTACGACGAGGTGCCCGGATTGGAGGTCGTCAAGCTGTAGCGTGGTCGGTCGTGACCGGGTACCCACCGGAGCCCTGGGAGCTGCAAGGTCAGCTGCACCTCACCGTATGGCGGGTGCCGTCGGCGCACCTGCCCCGGCTGAGCGCGGGTTTGAAGCCGGTGCGTGCTGGTGGCACCGCGCTGGTCGCCACCTCGTGGGGGATCTACGAACCCGGTGGGGTGCTGTCCTACCGCGAGCTGCTCGTGGCCGTCTTGGCGTGCCGGGGCGCGCGGCCGCTGGTGACGACCACGGACATCTGGGTAGACAGCATTCCTTCGCTGCACGGTGGGCGCGAGCTGTGGGGTATCCCCAAGCAGCGGGCGTCCTTCCACGTGCACGGCACCAGCTGCGCAGCGGTGAAGGTTGACGGCGAGCTGATCGCCAGCTCCACCGTCCGCCCGGTCGGTGCGCTCCCGGGGCGCTACCGCGGCCGATGCACGGTGGCGCAGCAGCGCGCCGGCGAGCTGATGTTCATCCCGGTCCGCTGCACCTCCAAGGTGCGGCTGATCCAGATCAGCTGGGAGTTCGCGCCCGGTGGTCCGCTCGGATGGCTTGCCGACGCCCGCCCGGCCTTCTCCGCCTCACTGCGGGACTTCACGCTGTGCTTCGGGCGGCGCCACTGATACCGATCCGTGTCTCACCATGCGGGCGGTGGTGCAATTTGGCATTCCGCTGTGGCACGCTCATCACGTGACCGCTGTCGGGATCCCGCTCGTGGCGCGTCGCCACGTCGATTTCCGGCGAGTCTCCAGCGCGATCTGTCGACCGGCGGACTAACCCCGCCGCCGCTGCGCTTCTCTCCCTCATCACCAGCCGGCGCCGGGCGCGCTCGCTGGAGGTCGGCGACCTCAGGTAATGAGCGCGCGCCTGCGTCCCCAGCCTGAAGGTCTCAATCATGGCCTCGACAGCGACTCGTCCGCGCGGTGAGGGCCAGTGGAAACTGGGCCACCGCGAACCACTCAACCGCAACGAGCAGATCAAAAAAGACGACGACGGCCTGAACGTCCGGGCCCGGATTGAGACGATCTACGCACACCGGGGCTTCGACTCGATCGATCCTGCCGACCTGCGCGGCAGGATGCGCTGGTGGGGCCTTTACACCCAGCGCAAGCCGGGCATCGAGGGCGGCCGCACCGGCGCGCTGGAGCCAGAGGAGCTTGAGGACCGCTACTTCATGATGCGGGTCCGGATCGACGGGGGCGCCCTGACCACCGAGCAGCTGCGGGTGCTCGGTGAGATATCGCGAACCTATGCCCGCGACACCGCCGACATCACCGACCGGCAGAACGTCCAGTATCACTGGATCCAGATCGAGGACGTGCCGACGATCTGGCAGCGGCTGGAGGCCGTCGGGCTGTCCACCACCGAGGCCTGTGGTGACTGCCCCCGGGTGGTCCTGGGTTCGCCGGTCGCCGGCATCTGCGCCGACGAGGTGATCGACGGCACGCCAGCGATCGAGGAGATCAACCGCCGCTATCTCGGCGACCCGGCGTTCTCCAACCTGCCACGCAAGTACAAGACGGCGGTCTCGGGCCTGCAGGACGTGGCGCATGAGGTCAACGACATCTCGTTCGTCGGCGTCGTACACCCGCAGCACGGTCCAGGCTTCGATCTCTGGGTCGGTGGTGGGCTGTCGACCAATCCCAAGATCGCGCAACGGTTGGGGGCATGGGTGCCACTGGCCGAGGTAGCGGAGGTCTGGGCTGGCGTGACGTCGGTGTTCCGGGACTACGGCTACCGACGGTTGCGGCACCGCGCGCGGATCAAGTTCCTCATCGCGGACTGGGGAGCGCAGCGCTTCCGCGACGTACTGGAGGCCGAGTACCTCGGACGCCGGCTCGTCGACGGGCCAGCCCCGGAGGTGCCCCGCCACCCGATCGATCACATCGGCGTGCACCCCCAAATCGACGGGCGCTACTACGTCGGTGTCGCGCCAACTGTGGGCCGGGTGTCCGGCTCGACGCTGCTCGCCGTCGCCGGCGCCACCGAGCGGGCCGGCTCGACCCGGGTCCGGCTGACCCCATACCAGAAGCTGGTCGTGCTCGACGTCGCGGAGTCCGCAGTGGACGGCCTGGTCGGTGAGCTGGCGGCGCTAGGCCTGGCCACTGAGCCCTCGTTGTGGCGGCGCGCGACGATGGCCTGCACCGGCATCGAGTTCTGCAAGTTGGCGATCGTCGACACCAAGGCGCGGGCCACGACCCTGGTGACCGAGCTGGAGCAACGCCTCGCCGACGTGCAGTCCATGTTGGACACACCGGTGTCGATCCATGTCAACGGCTGCCCGAACTCCTGCGCCCGAATCCAGGTCGCCGACATCGGGCTCAAGGGCCAGATCGTCACCAACGCCGCCGGCACGCAGGTGGAAGGCTTCCAGGTGCACCTCGGCGGTGGGCTGGGCCTGGACTCCGGGTTCGGTCGCAAGCTGCGCGGGCACAAGGTCACCAGCGAGGAGTTGGGCGACTACGTGGAGCGCCTGGTGCGCGGCTATGCCAAGACCCGCGAGCCCGGTGAGCGCTTCGCGCAGTGGGTGGCCCGGTCACGTGAGGACGAGCTGCGGTGAGCGACGTCCGCGCCAGCGCATTTTACTGCCCTTACTGCGGCGAGGAGGACCTGCGCCCGGTGCCGGAACCGCACGGTGCCTGGCGCTGCGCTGACTGCCTTCGGACCTTCACGGTGAAGCTGATCGGCGTTGGCGCCCCGCCGACTCAGGAGGTCACGACATGAGCGTGCTCACCCAGCGGTCCGAGGCGTTGCGGGTGCTGGCGCTGCGAGCTCAGCACGAACTCGTTGACGCCACGGCGCAGGAGGTGCTGACCTGGACGGCGCAGACTTTCGGTGACCGCTTCATCGTCGCGTCCAACATGCAGGACGCCGTCCTGATCGACCTGGCCGCCCGGGCGCGGACCGGGGTAGATGTGCTGTTCCTGGAGACGGGCTACCACTTCGCCGAGACGATCGGCACCCGGGATGCCATCGCCGCCGCCTACCCGGTGCGGATCGTCCAGGCGCTAGCCGAGCGGACGGTTGCCGAGCAGGACGCGGCCCACGGCAAGGACCTGTTCGCCCGTGACCCGGACCGCTGCTGCCAGCTGCGCAAGGTGATCCCGTTGCAGGCCACCCTGGCTGGCTACGACGCGTGGGTGACCGGCGTGCGCCGGGTGGAGGCTCCCACCCGGGCGAACACCCCACTGGTCGGCTGGGACTCCCGGCACGGCCTGGTCAAGATCAATCCGATTGCCGCATGGAGCGACGAGGACATGGCGACCTACATTGAGGCACACAGCGTGCTGGTCAACCCGCTGGTGGCCGCCGGCTACCCCTCGATCGGCTGCGCCCCGTGCACCGCGAAGCCGGCGCCAGGCGCCGATCCGCGCAGCGGCCGGTGGGCGGGCCGGGCCAAGACCGAGTGCGGTCTGCACTCATGAGCGCGCCGAGTATCACTCCGACCGCGATGGACCGGCTGACGGCGCTGGAGTCCGAGGCGGTTCATATCATCCGGGAGGTAGCTGGCGAGCTGGACCGGCCGGTGCTCCTGTTCTCCGGCGGCAAGGACTCCACGGTGTTGCTGCACCTGGCCCGCAAGGCGTTCTGGCCGGCGCCGGTGCCGTTCCCGCTGCTGCACGTGGATACCGGGCACAACTTCGCCGAGGTCCTCGAGTTCCGTGATCGGGTCGTGGCCCAGTACGGCCTGCGCCTAGTCATCGCCCACGTGCAGGAATGGATCGACGACGGCCGGCTCACCGAACGCCCCGACGGCACTCGCAACCCCTTACAAACCGTGCCGCTGCTGGACACGATCGCCGGGAACCGCTTCGACGCGGTGTTCGGCGGTGGCCGCCGCGACGAGGAGCGGGCCCGGGCCAAGGAGCGCATTTTCAGCCTGCGCAACGCCTTCGGCCAGTGGGAGCCGCGCCGCCAGCAACCCGAGCTGTGGAACCTTTACAACGGCCGGCACTCACCCGGCGGCCACGTCCGGGTCTTCCCGCTGTCCAACTGGACCGAGCTCGACGTGTGGCGTTGCGTCGCGCGCGAGAGCATCGAGCTGCCGTCGATCTACTACGCGCACGAGCGGGAGGTGTTCCGCCGCGCCGGGATGTGGCTGACGCCTGGTCCGTGGGGTGGTCCCCGCCGCGGGGAGGCTGTCGGGACCCGCACGGTGCGCTACCGCACAGTGGGCGACGGTTCGTGCACCGGCGCTGTCGAGTCACATGCGTCCACAGTGGACGAGGTGATGACCGAGGTGGCAGCGAGCCGGCTCACCGAGCGCGGTGCCACCCGGGCCGACGACCTCCTGTCGGAGGCCGCGATGGAGGACCGCAAGCGGGAGGGGTACTTCTGAGATGACCGATCTCCTGCGCGTGGTGACCGCCGGCAGCGTGGACGACGGGAAGTCCACCCTGGTCGGCCGGCTGCTGTATGACACCAAGTCGGTGCTGGCCGATCAGATCGAGGCCGTGCACCGTGCCTCCGTCGATCGTGGACTGACCACTGCGGACCTGTCGTTGCTGGTCGATGGACTGCGCGCGGAGCGCGAGCAGGGAATCACCATCGATGTCGCCTACCGCTACTTCGCCACCCCCACCCGCTCGTTCGTGCTTGCCGACACCCCCGGGCACGTCCAGTACATCCGCAACACCGTCACCGGCGCGTCCACCGCGACACTCGCGGTGCTGCTCGTCGACGCCCGCAACGGCGTGGTGGAGCAGACCCGTCGCCACGCCGCGGTGCTCGCGCTGCTCGGCGTGCCGCGGCTGGTGCTGGCCGTCAACAAGATCGACCTGATGGACTTCGACGAGGCGGTGCACACCGTGATCGCCAAGGAGTTCGCGGCGCTGACCAGCGCACTGGGCTGGGCGGACGGTGCGGTGACGACGATCCCGGTGTCGGCGCTGCTCGGGGACAACGTCGTCACCCGCTCGGCGCAGACGCCCTGGTATACCGGCCCGACGCTGCTGGAGCACCTGGAGGCCTTGCCGGTGGTCGCCGAGCCGGACCGCACCGGGCTGCGCTTCCCGGTGCAGTACGTGATCCGCCCCCGCACCGCCGGATATTCCGACTACCGCGGCTACGCCGGCCAGGTCGCCGCCGGCGTGGTGTCGCCCGGTGACGAGGTCGTCGTGCTGCCCGGCGGCCACCGCAGCCGGGTGCTACGCATCGACACCGCCGACGGGCCACTGGACCAGGCCGGCACCGGCCGCAGCGTCACCCTGCTGCTCGCCGACGACCTCGACGTCTCCCGCGGCGACCTCATCGCTGCCGCGACCACACCACCCCGGCTGACCACCGAGTTGGACGCCACGCTGTGCTGGCTGGCCGAACGCCCGCTGCGGGCCGGCGCCCGGGTGCTGGTCAAGCACGGCACCCGGACCACGCCGGGCATCGTCACCACGCTGGGCTCGCGGCTGGACACCGACACCCTGGCCGCTGAGCCTGCCGAGCGCCTGCAGATCAATGACATCGGCCAGGTCAGCCTGCGCACTGCAGAGGCGCTGCCAGTGGACGACTACGCCGACGCACGATTCACCGGGGCGTTCCTCGTCATCGACCCCGCCGACGGCGTGACGCTGGCGGCCGGCCTCGTTGGCCGCAACCTCATCTCCGCGGGTCCGTGAACCGTGCGCCGCCTGCTCGTCCTCGTCACCGCCGTGCTCGCCATGTTTGGCTTGCTTACCGGCTGCACGCGCCGGCAGACCAGCGAGGCACCGGCGAGCGATCAGGGACCGGCCGCGCAGCTGCGGCTGGGCTACCTGCCCAACATCACCCACGCCGTGGCCCTCATCGGCGTCGAGCGGGGCACGCTCGCCGGGCAACTCGGCACCACGGCCCTATCCGCCCAGACGTTCAACGCGGGCCCCGATGAGGTGAACGCGCTGCTCGGTGGTTCGCTGGACGCCGCGTTCATCGGTCCTGGCCCGGCGATCAGCGCGTTCAGCAAGTCCAACGGCGAAGCGGTGCGGCTGGTCGCCGGGGTAGCCTCCGGTGGCGCGCAACTCGTCGTCCGCCCCGACATCACCGCGCCGGGACAGCTGGCCGGGCGCCAAATCGCGACCCCGCAGCTGGCGAACACCCAGGACATCGCGCTCAAGACCTGGCTGGCCGGCCAGCGCCTGGGGACCGGCACGGGGCCCGGTGGTGTCCAGGTAGTCAACATCGACAACGCCCAGGCGATGAACGCCTACCGCACCGGGCAGCTCGATGGCGGGTGGCTGCCCGAGCCCTATGCCTCCCGGCTGGTGCTGGAGACCGGGGCGCACGTGCTCGTCGACGAGGCTTCACTGTGGCCCGACGGGATGTTTCCCACCACGGTGCTCATCGTCCGTACCGGGTACCTGCAGCAGCATCCACAGACCGTGGCCGCGCTGCTGCGCGGCCTGCTGCAGGTCGAGGAGTACGCCCGCGCCGACCCGGCCGGTGCCAAGGCTGCCGCGAACTCCGCATTGGGCAAGGCCGCGGGCAAGCCGCTGGCCCAGCCCGTGCTCGACCGCGCCTGGAGCAACATCACGATCACCACCGACCCGCTGGCGGCTCGGTTTCCCCGGCTCGCCGCCGACGCCGTCACCGCTGGCGTGGCTACCTCGGCGCCGGACCTGCACGGGTTCGTCGATCTCGGGCCGCTCAACGCGGTCCGCACCGCAGCCGGTCAGCCCCCGGTCGACGCCGCCGGCCTGGACAGGAGATGAGATGACTGCAATCCTCGAACGCCCCGAGCTAGTGACCGCCGCGCCGGCGGTCCGGCTCTCGGGTGTGTCCAAGGTGTTCGGCCGCGGTCGGGCCGCGGTCACCGCGCTGGAGGCCGTCGACCTGCAGGTGGCGCCCAGCGAGTTCGTCTGCCTGCTCGGTGCATCGGGCTGCGGCAAGACGACGCTGCTCAACATCGCCGCGGGGCTCGACCTTCCCAGCACAGGCCAGGTGGCCACGACCAGCTTGCGGCCGGCGGTGATGTTCCAGGACCCCGCGCTGTTGCCGTGGCTGACTGCCGGGCGCAACGTCGAGCTGCCACTGCGGCTGGCCGGGATGCGCCGAGCCGAGCGCCAGCAGCGGGCCGAACAGCTGCTGGAGCTGGTCCGGCTGGGTGGAGCGGCCGGCAAGCGGCCACACGAGCTGTCCGGTGGGATGCGCCAGCGGGTGGCGCTGGCCCGCGCGCTGGCTGCGAGCCTCGGCGCCCGGAACGCCGCCTCCCCTGGCCTGCTGCTGATGGATGAGCCGTTCGGCGCGCTGGACGCGATTACTCGCGACGTGCTCCAAGGCGAGCTGCTGAGGGTGTGGCATGCCACCGGCACTGCCGTGCTGTTCGTCACCCACGACGTCCGGGAGGCGGTGCGGCTGGCCCAGCGGGTGGTGTTGCTGTCCTCCCGCCCGGGTCGGGTCGTCGGTGAGTGGCCCACCACGGGCGCGGACCCAGAACAGGTCGCCGCGCAGATCACCGGTGAGCTGCGCAAGGCGATCTCCCGCCATGCCCGGGCCTGACCTGGTGCCGAGCCTGCGGACCGATGACGAGCGGGTCGAGGCCGGACTCGACGCGCTGGACACCCCGACGCTGGCCGCCCGGCCGCTGTGGCGACGGGCGATCTCGACCCTTGGGCCCCCGCTGATCGCGCTGGCGGCGTTCATCGCGACGTGGCAGGTGTTGTGGGCCTCAGCGGTGTTTCCGGAGTACAAGGTCCCGGCGCCGCTCGCAGTCGGCGATCAGATCTGGGTGCAGGTGCGCAACGGCCAGGCGCTGTCGATCCTGTGGACCTCGGTGCACCGCGCGGTACTCGGGTTCACCGCCGCGGTCCTGGTCGCCACCCCGTTAGGGCTGGTGGTGGCCAAGGTGCGAGTGGTGCGCTCGGCGATCGGACCGCTGCTGACCGGGCTGCAGAGCCTGCCTTCAGTGGCGTGGGTGCCGGCCGCGGTGCTGTGGTTCGGGCTCACCGACGCGTCGATTTACTTCGTCGTGCTGATGGGCGCGGTGCCGTCCATCGCCAACGGGCTGATCGCCGGGATCGACGCGATCCCGCCGCTGCTGCCCCGGGTCGGGATCGCGATGGGCGCCGGGCGCTGGCAGACCGCACGGCACATCTTGCTGCCAGCGGCGCTGCCCGGCTACCTGGCGGGCTGCAAGCAGGGTTGGGCGTTCTCCTGGCGGTCCCTGATGGCGGCGGAGATCATCGCCAGCTCACCGGCGCTGGGGTTGGGGCTCGGGCAGTTCCTGCACAACGGGCAGTCTCTCAACGACATGCCCATGGTGATCGCCGCGATCGGGCTCATCCTCGCGGTGGGGATCGGGATCGAGCTGCTGCTGTTCCGCCCGGCCGAGCGCCGGGTGCTGCGCGCGCGGGGATTGGTGCTGGCGACATGAGCACCGCGCTGGTGGCCGTGGCGCACGGCAGCCGCGATCCCCGCTCGGCGGCCATGGTCACCGAGCTGGTGGAGGTGGTGCGGGCGCGGCGACCGGGGCTGGACGTGAGACTGGCGTTTCTGGACCTGTCTGCGCCGCGGCTGCCCGACGTGCTGGCCGGGCTGGCCGGTACCGGCCACCAGCGGGCCGTCGTCGTGCCCCTGCTGCTCGGCCGGGCCTACCA
>JALZDU010000529.1 GCA_030862405.1 Actinomycetota bacterium
TCGCCGAGCGCCTTCCCCAGCTTCCCCAGATCTTCCCCGTTGGCGCCTTCTTCTCCTACAACAATGCGGCGTTCACCCTCCTCGGGCGGCTGATCGAGGTGGCCACCGGCACGACGTATCGCGCGGCCATCGAGAATCTCCTGCTGAGTCCGCTCGGATTGGAAAACAGCCTGCTCGACCACGCCGCGGTGCTCAAGCGCCCCTATGCCGATGGGCATGTGGCCCTGCCGATCAACGGGCACCCGGCGCTCACCGTGAGCACGCCCCTCTGGCTTCCCCGCTCGGTCGATCCCGCTGGCGGTATCTGGGCGACGACCCGCGACGTGATCCGTTACGGCCGCTTTCACATCGATACCGGTGCGGTCACCGGGGCCGCGAACGTGGTCAGCCCGGACAGCCTGGCGCAGATGCGGGAGCCGGCGATACCTGTCCCGGGAACCTCGATGCAGATGGGCCGGGATTGGTTCGTCCAGGACGTCGAAGGGACACGGGTCTTCTTCCATGGCGGCGATACCCTCGGCCAGCACACCGATTTCTTCGCCATCCCGGTGCAGGGATTCGTGCTGATCGTGCTGACCAATAGCCAGGGTGGTGGCGGCTTCGCGGCAGTGGCGGCGCTGAACGCCGCTCTCGCCCAGTTCCCCGCGCTGGCGCCCCTCGTCGGCCAGATCGGCCTCACGCAGTCGCTGATTGCGCCAGCTGATGCGCCGACGGTGACCCTGACCATGGAGGAGTTGGCCGGGTATGCCGGCCGCTACGCCGATCCCGGCTTGGTCATCACCCTCGTGGAGAAGGGCGAGGGCCTGGAAGGTTCCACGGAGAACATCGTGCAACCGGGGGCGTTCCTGCCGGCGATCCAACCCCCCGCAGCATCTCCGGCGCCGGTCACCTTCCTGGCCAAAGATATGGGCGTATCCAATGGGGCAAGGCTGCCGTTTGTGCGCGATGAGGACGGCCGCGTCGGGTGGGTCTCAGCCGGCCTCCGCCTCCTGCCGCGCGTCGATGCTGACGCCTGATGGTCTCCGCGCACGTGCTCACTTCGGGAGGGGGCAACATTGGTGATCCTCCAGACCAGGGCCTGATCCCCCTGCTGCAAATGACATTCTTCCTGGACCGTAAAACGGCGTTCGCGTTACGCAAGGCATGATCTGGAGGCAATCGCATGAAGTCATCCCACCGCTCACGCATCACTGAGTCCCTTGCTGACCGCTCCCTCACACGCCGGTGGCTGATGAGCGCAGGTGTCGCATCCATCGCTGCCGCGACTATCCCGCCGTTGCGACCGCTCACGGTGATCGCCCAGAAATCCGATGCCACTCCCACGCCAGCCGGCACCCCCGCAATCGGGGCCACCATCGCGACTGCTGGGCAGGCGGTGCCGGAGTTGGCCACCTTCGACGACGTCATGACCGGGCTGGTGGTGGCGTGGGGCGTACCGGGTGGCCAGCTCGCCGTCGCCAAGGACGGCCGCCTGGTCTTCGACCGGGCCTATGGCCTCGCCGACGTGGAGGTCGGCGAGCCGTTCCAACCGGAGTCGCTCTGCCGCATCGCCAGCGTCTCCAAGGCGATCACGACCGTGGCTGTCCTCACCCTGGTCGACGACGGCCGGCTCGCGCTCGACGACCGGGCCTTTCGCCTCCTCGCCGCACTCCCACCGCCGATGGGCGCTCCGACTGACCCGCGGCTGGACGAGATCACAATCGAGCATCTCCTGGTCCACGCCGGCGGCTGGGACAACTCAACTGGCGTGGATCCCCAGGAGCAGCCGTGGACCTGGCGGGAGGCGGGCGTGCTCGGCGTCACGGCGCCGCCATCCGCCGAGGAGATCGTCCGCGCGATGAAAGGCGAGCCGCTCGACTTCGACCCCGGCACAAAGTCGGTCTATTCCAACTTCGGCTTCAACGTCCTCGGCCGCGTCATCGAGCAGGTCTCTGGACAGTCCTACGAGGCGTTCGTACGGGAGCACGTGCTCGCTCCAGCCGGGGTCACGCGGATGCAGAT
>JALZDU010000011.1 GCA_030862405.1 Actinomycetota bacterium
ACCGACTCCCGCTACCGGCCCTATGTGATCGAGCCCGCCGCCGGCGTCGGCCGTCCGATGATGGCCTTCCTGCTGGAGGCCTACGCCGAGGACGAGGCACCCAACGCCAAGGGCGGGGTGGATCGCCGCGTCCTGCTGCGGCTGGATCGCCGGCTCGCGCCGGTGAAAGCAGCAGTGCTGCCGTTGTCGCGCAACGCCGACCTCACACCCAAGGCCCGTGATCTTGCCACCGCGTTGCGGAAAAATTGGAACGTCGACTTCGACGATGCAGGCGCCATCGGCCGCCGGTACCGCAGGCAAGATGAGATCGGCACCCCGTTCTGCGTGACGGTGGATTTCGACTCGCTCACCGACCACGCGGTGACGGTGCGCGAGCGGGACACCATGACCCAGAATCGGGTCGCGATGGACCAGGTCGAGGCCTACTTGGCGGCTCAACTGGGCGGCTGCTGAACCGCCGTCCGGTCTGGAAGCATGGTCGGCATGGAAACGGTGAGCCCCAAGGACAGCACCGAGGAAACGCGTCAGCGCCGGCAAGTAGGTGAGGCCCTGCGCCGGTGGGCCCAGCAGGGACGCCCTTCCGGAGTGGTGCGGGTGTTGCAGCGGCATGGTTTCGGCACTGTCGCCACCGGTCAACTGCTGGCCGGCACCGCCGATGGCGACCGGGCTGGTGCGGTGTTCGAGGGCACCATGGACACGGTGGCGTTGCCATTGCTGACCTCCGCAGTGGCCACGCCCGGCACCGCCAAAGGGCACGTCGCCGAGTCCGACGCGGTGGAAGCCGGTCTCGCCTGCTCAGGTGGCGCGCAGTTGCTGGGCCACCCGCTACCGGCGAAGGCTGCTGCCGCGCTGGGGGCCGCGCTCGTTGATGGGATTCCATCTGCGCTGGCCTCCACGGTCGACGGGTCCGCCGTGCTGGTGGCGGTCGGGCCGGGGCTCACCGAGGTGATCGGCTCCCTGCGCAGTGCCGACGCGGACGAGATTGTGCTGACCAGGCTGCGTGAGCTGGCCCGGATTGGCGCGACGGCCACTGAGCAAGGCGACGCGGCTGGCATCCCCGTACTGATCGACGTGTGGGTGCCGGTGACCACCATGCTGATCGTGGGCCGCGGAGTGATCGGGACGGCCTTGGCGGCGCAGTGTGAGCTGTTGGGCTGGGCGGTGCGTACCGAGACCGAGCTGGCGCCCGCAGTGGCCGCCGCCAAGGACTTCACCGCCGCCGACGTGCTGGTCCTGCTCGACCACGGCCCGGCCTTCGACGCTGTGCTGATGGAATTGATGCGGTCCGGACGGGGGTTCTGCGGCGCGCTGGGATCGCGCCACACCCAAACTGCGCGGCGTAACCGGCTGCAGGCCGCGGGTGTCACCGAGGAGGAATTGGCCCGGCTGCACGGGCCGGTCGGTCTGGACCTGGGCGCGGCCACGCCGGCAGAGACTGCGGTCTCGGTGGTCGGGGAGGTCATCGCTGTTCGACGAGGGCGTCGCGGTGGCCCGCTGTCCACCGCGACAGGTCGCATCGGTGGATGACCGGTCTTTCCGGTCCATGCTGCCCGTCGCGCTGAGGCGGCTAATCCTCGGCACGGTGCTGGTGGGTGCCCTGATCGTGGGTGGCACCCTGTTCCGGGTGTGGCAGGTCGCCCGGGTCGATGACCGGCATTCTGCTGACGTCGTCGTGGTGTTGGGCGCGGCCCAGTACGACGGGACACCATCGGCCGTGCTGGGCTCACGGCTGGATCATGCCGCGCGGCTGTGGCGCGACGGGGTCGCGCCGGTGATCGTCACGGTCGGCGGCCGGCGGGACGGTGACACCTACACCGAGGCCGTAGCCGGCCGCAATTATCTGACGTCTTATGGCATTCCCCCCGATGCAGTGGTGCCGGTCGGGGAAGGCAGTGACACCCTCGAAAGCCTGCGTGCAGTTGCCCGTCGGGCGGACACCGAGGGTTGGCGCACCGCGGTGATCGTCAGCGATCCCTGGCATTCGTTGCGGGCCCGAACCATGGCCGACGACCTCGGGCTCACCGCGTGGACCTCGCCCACCCGCAGCGGCCCGATCGTGCAGACCCGCAATATCCAGGCCCAGTACATCGTCCGGGAAAGCGCCGCCCTGCTGCATTACCGGTTCACGCACTCCCCGGCCGAGTCGCTGAGCATCGATCTGGGGTGAGTCCGGTGGGCCACTATGACAGTGAGCACGGCTTTTACACCGAACATGACTGGGCCCGGCTGGTGCATGAGCCGGCCAAGCGAGCCGCGCTACCCGGATCGGAACGGGAGCGCCGCAGTCCCTTTGCCAGGGATCGTGCCCGGGTGCTGCATTCCGCGGCACTGCGCAGGCTCGCGGGCAAGACCCAGGTGGTCGGCCCGGGAGAGGGAGACGTGCCCAGGACCCGGCTGACCCACTCGCTGGAGGTCGCCCAGATCGGGCGCGGCATCGCCGTCGAGCTGGGCTGCGATCCGGACCTGGTAGAGACCGCGGGGCTGGCCCACGACATCGGCCACCCCCCGTTCGGCCACAACGGTGAGCACGCTCTGAACGAAGTCGCCACAGGCTGTGGTGGGTTTGAGGGCAACGCCCAGACGTTGCGGATCCTCACCCGGCTGGAACCCAAGCTGCTTGACCCGGGAACCGGCCGGGGACACGGGCTCAACCTGACCCGGGCATCGCTGGACGCCACTATCAAATATCCGTGGCCGCGCCGGGACGGGACTATCAAGTTCGGCTTCTACGCCGACGATGCGGCGGTGTTCGACTGGCTGCGGGAGGGTGCGCCTGAAGGTGTGCAGTGCCTCGAGACTCAGGTGATGGACTGGGCCGACGACGTCGCATACTCGGTGCACGACGTCGAAGACGGTATCTTGGCCGGCCGCATATCGCTGGTCACCTTGGCCGACCCCGTGGAACGGGCATTGCTCGCCGAGCTAGCCGCCAAGCACTTCAGCGTGCTGCCCAGCGCGCAGTTGGAGGCAGCCGCGGAGGGGTTGCTCACGCTCCCGGTGGTCGACGCGCTGCGGCACTACGACGGTTCGCTAGCCGCTCAGGTGGCGTTGAAGGAACTCACCAGCGAGCTGGTGGGTCGCTTCGCCTCGGCCGTCGTGTCGGCGACCCGGACGCGGTACGGGAACGGCCCGTTGGGGCGCTACCGCGCCCATTTGGGGATACCGGATCGGGTGGCGGCCGAGGTGGCGCTGCTCAAGGCGGTGGCCCTGCGGTTCGTGATGCAGGATCCGTGCCGGCTGGCCGTTCAGGCCCAGCAGCGGGAGCTGCTCACGCAGCTGTGCGCAGCCCTGGTGCACCAGGCGCCGGAGCCGCTCGATCCTGCACTGCGCCCGGCATGGCACGAGGCCAGCAGCGATAGCGCGCGGCTGCGGGTGATCATCGACCAGGTGGCTGCCCTGACCGACGCGCAGGCAGTGCGCTGGCACGCAGCGCTGCGCGCTGCGTGCTTGTGAGGGGCATTCAGTGCTATAGCCCTGAATGCCCCTCACAAGCCCTGTCACGTCCGCGGGAGCTGGCCCGTCCTCCTTGTGGAGCCCGTCACCGGCGGGTCGAGCTGAAGGAGGGATCACCATGCCGCGCATTGCCGGAGTGCCAACTCGTGACGCCGGTCCGCTTGGCCGGTTGGCCTACCGCATCGCCCGCTACCGCTACGGGGCCGTGCCCGAACCGGCCACGGTGCTGCTGCACCACCGTCGGGCGTTCTGGGTCTACGCGCTGTGGGAGTTGGGCAACGAGAAGGCGATGCGGCGGTTGCCGGCAAGCCTGCGAGAACTAGTCGTATATCGGGTGGCCACCCAGGTGGGCTGCTCGTGGTGCGTGGACTTCGGCACCATGCTGCAGCGTCACCACGGCCTGGACATCCAGCGGCTGCGGGAGTTGGACAGCTACCAGACGTCGCCGGCGTTCACTCCCATCGAACGTCGCGCGCTGGCCTACGCCGACGCGATGACCGCGTTGCCGACCACGGTCACCGATGAGATGGTCGCTGAACTGGACGCCGAGCTCGGGCACGACGGGCTGGTGGAGCTGACCTACGCGATCGCGGTGGAGAACCACCGGGCCCGGTTCAACCATGCCCTGGGCATCACCGACCAGGGGTTCACCTCCGGCCAGGCATGCCTTGTGCCGCCTCATGTGTGAATGCGCGGGCCACCAGCGTCCCGAAGAGCAGGCCGATGGTGGCCCACATCACCAGCTGGGTGCCCAATGAGGCGATCCGGAATTCCCACAGCACCGTCGCCGGGAATGCGTCGGGTATCTCATTGATAGTAGGTAGCAGGAACTGGACAATGGCCACGGCCACAACGAACACCGCAGTTGCCACCAGGGCGGCGTTCCAGGCGCCCAGGCGCGACATGAGTCGCCGGCCGAGGCAGGTCGCCGCGATTGCCAGCAGCACCGAAGCCATCACCATCGCCAGGTATAAAGCGCTGCGCTGGTTGATCGTGTCGGCGTTGCCGACCGCCGGCGGATTGGCGGGATATTTCAAGAAAGGCACGACGAACACCACGAGGTAACTGCCCAGCGCCAGGACGGCGGCCGTGGCCCGCGCACTGAAACCGCCGACACGGCCGTAGGCGACGGCGAACGCCAGGCTGAACAGGCCACCGAAGGCAACGGCGTACACCACAACGGCGGTGGCCAGCCCGATGGTGCTCTGCACTGCCCGGCTGACTACTTCTGGCTCTGGAGTCTCGCCTGTGGCGACCTGCGCGGCCGACTCGAAATCGATTGCACTGACGACCAAAGGCTCACCGACGATGTAAGCGAATACCAACGCGAGCAGCCCTGCCGCCAGCCCGGACAGCATGCCACGCACCAACAACATTCTCATCATAGCGGTGGGGCCCGGTGATCAGTGGCAGGGGACGCCGAGCAGGTGCCGCCCGTCGTGCACGAACTCGTGCAGATAGTGCCCAGCGACGGTCGACATCGCGCCCTGTTCGACGCCGATGAAATACAACAAAATGAGACCGATGATGCCCACGAAGGTTGCCCAGGGCAGGATCTCCCGCAACGGGATGCGAACTGGAATTGGCCTGGGAACGGAAATGACACTCACGTGGTACCTCCTGGGTTGACGCGACCCACTAGACGGTAAATCACGACGGCGGACTGTCTGACTCACGCAACCCAGGTCGGGTGTCGTTCACAGTGGCGCGACCGCGCCGGGTTTGCACCGGCTTACTCCCACTCCGTCGAGCACCTGACGGTAGGCATCGGTCAGCGGCGGAGTCAATCGGCCGTACGGTGCCCGAACAGCTGGGCCGCTCAGTGAGGCGGAGGCGGCCGAGCTGGTCGGGCGGCACGACCCGCACCGTGAACGGCTGGTGTACTTCGGAGACCTCGTCACCGGCCACCCGGACCACTTCTTGGTACCGGCCGTCGGCGTCGATTTCGAGGACCAGCAGGTCTGCTCGGGCAGCCACGACCCGACATAGCGCTCGCGCTGCACGGCCGCTGACCGCAGCCGGTCCAGGCACAGCCGCCCGACCACGGTGGTCAGCCAGCCGCACGGGTCACGGATCGCCGCCCGGTCAGCGTCGGAGAGCCGGGCCAGCCGTAGCCAGGCCTCCTGGACCGCGTCTTGCGCATCGGCGAGCAACCCGATGAGCCGGTAGGCGAGCCCGAGCAGGTGGCTGCGGTGCTGCTGGACGACGTCCGCCTCGGCCTGCACTCGACTGACCCTAGACTCGCTGACCGTGGCTGGACGGATTCGGGACGCCGACATCGCGGAGGTCCGCGAACGCAACCGGATCGACGAGGTTGTCGGCGAGTACGTCGCCCTGCGCCGGGCCGGGGCGGACTCGCTCAAGGGGCTGTGCCCGTTCCACGACGAGAAGACCTCGTCGTTCAACGTCCGCCCAGGGCACGGCACCTTTCACTGCTTCGGCTGCGGTGAGGGCGGCTCCGTTGTCGACTTCATGATGAAGATCGAGCACCTCGGTTTCGTGGAGGCAGTGGAGCGGCTGGCGGACCGGGTCGGAATCCGGCTGACGTACACCGGCGGTGGTTCCTCGGTGCAGCGCGACCGCGGGACCCGAGCCCGGCTCGTCGAGGTCAACAAGCTGGCGCAGGAGTTCTACGCCGAGCAACTGAGCACGCCCGAGGCGCGGCCGGCCCGGGAGTTCCTCACCCAGCGTGGATTCGGCCAGGAGGTCGCGGGCACTTTCGGCTGCGGCTTCGCCCCATCGGGCTGGGAGCAGCTCACCAAGCACCTGCTTGGCCGCGGGTTCTCCTTCGATGAACTGGTCAAGGCGGGCCTGTCCCGGGAGGGTCAGCGGGGGCCGATGGACCGCTTCCACCGCAGGCTGCTGTGGCCGATCCGGGACCTCGGCGGTGACGTGGTGGGCTTCGGCGCCCGGCGGCTGTTCGACGACGACCGCAACGAGGCGAAGTACCTCAACACTGCCGAGACGCCGCTGTACCGCAAGTCGCAGGTGCTCTTCGGGCTCGACCTGGCCAAGCGTGAGATCGCCAGGCGGCGCCAGGTCGTCGTCGTCGAGGGCTACACCGACGTGATGGCGATGCACCTGGCCGGGGTGCCCACGGCGGTGGCGTCCTGCGGCACGGCGTTCGGCGCGGAGCACATCTCGGTGCTGCGCCGGCTCCTCATGGACGACGACGCCTTGAGTGGCGAGGTCATCTTCGTCTTCGACGGTGACGAGGCCGGCCAGAAGGCGGCGCTCAAGGCGTTCGACGGCGACCAGCGCTTTGCGGCGCAGACCTTCATCGCGATCGCACCGGATGGGATGGACCCGTGTGAGCTGCGCCAAGCCAAGGGCGATGCTGCGGTGGCCGACCTGGTGGCCCGCCGCCAGCCGCTGTTCACCTTCGCGGTGCGGACCTTGCTCGCCGAGCACGACTTGGACACCGCGGAGGGCCAGATCGCAGCGCTACGGCGGGCAGTGCCACTGGTCGCCCAAATCAAGGACGTGTCACTCCGAGATCGGTACGCGACGCAGCTGTCGGGCTGGGTTGGCTGGATGGGCGACGAGTCCACGGTGGTCCAGCGGGTCCGGGAAGTAGCCGGCGAAGCACCTCGACGACGTGGCGGGGGCAGTTCGAGCACCTCGCCGGCCGAGAACGGCACGGAGGTCCCCCCCCGAGACGACGTGCGGCTGCAGGCGCAGCGGGAAGTGCTCAAGGCGGTGCTGCAGGAGCCCGCGATGACCGGCCCGGTGTACGACACGCTCCCCGCCGAAGCGTTCACGCACCCCAGCTACGCCCAGTTGCACGCAGCGGTGCTGGCCGCGGGTGGTACTGCTGCAGGGTTGTCCGGTGCGGAGTGGATCGACGCCGTCGCCGCGCACTACCCGCAGCGATCACTGCTGACCGAGCTCGCCGTGGAGACGTTGCGAGCCAAGGGCAGCGCCGAGGACGACGCGCGCTACATCGGCAGCCTGCTGGCCCGGCTGCAGGCCACCGTCCTCGGGCGGCAGGTTGCGGAGATCAAGTCGCGGCTGCAACGAATCTCACCGGTGGACGACGCGGAGTCCTACCACCAGCTTTTCGGTGACCTGGTGGCTTTGGAGCAGTACTACCGGTCGCTTCGTGACCAAGCTGTGGGAGCACATGAATGAGTGGCTGGGGACGACTGTTGCGGCGTTTTGCCGCGGTGCCGGACCTGCCCGCCGGATTCACCGGCATTCTTGCGCCCGCCGAGCGGGTCGTCACCATGGGGCAGCTGGTCGGTGGCGGCCACCTGGTGCTGACCCAGCTGGGAATGTGGGTACCGGAGGGTGCTGATGCTCGCCGGATCGGCTGGCACCTGGTGAGCAAGGCGGTGTGGGACTGCAGCGAGCTGGTGGTCACGGAGGCGGTCAGCACGGGGACTGCGGGTAAAGCCATGCTGGTATCTGATTTACCGCCGCGCCGTTTCGCGCTCGCGCAGCCCGGCAAGGTCCCCGAGATGGTGCGCCAGCGGGTGAACAGCTCGATCCGGTGCAGCGAGCGCTGCAAACTTCCCGGTGGCGGGGCGTGGTTCGTCCAGCGCCGGATCCCTGGACGCGATGGCGTCGTGCTGCAGGTGCGGGCCGATGTGGGTACTGCGCTCGGCGCCGTGGAGATGATGGCCAGCGAGGTCGCGTCACGCTTGCCGCGGCCGGATCCGGCCGGTTAGTTTCGGCGTTTGTACGACGGGGAGGTCGCTGGTGTGGGATCCGGATGCCTACCTTGAGTTCGGCGATCACCGGGCCCGGCCCTTTCACGATCTGCTGGCGCGAGTGGATGCCCGCGATCCGGGCATCGTGGTGGATCTGGGTTGCGGGCCGGGCACTCTCACGCGATTGTTGGCCAAGCGGTGGCCGGCGGCGAGCGTGATGGCCCTGGACAGTTCACCGGAGATGGTGCAGTCCGCGCGTGAACGAGGAATCCACGCTGAGCTGTACGACGTTCGTCACTGGTCGCCGGGCCCCGGCACCGGTCTGGTGGTGTGCAACGCCGTACTGCAGTGGATTCCCGAGCATGCGGGGTTGCTGCGCCAGTGGATGCGGGCGTTGCCGCCCGGAGGATGGCTGGCCATGCAGGTGCCGGGGAACTTCAGCGCGCCATCACACGCCGAGACGGCTCGGCTCGCCGCTGAGCCCCGCTGGCGAGACTTGATCGACTTCAGGGCCTGCCCGGTGCTCGAACCCGCCGGATACGCCGCGCTGCTGGCTCCTGGCGCAGCGGAACTCGACGTCTGGGAGACCACCTACCTGCACCGGCTGGCCGGGCCGGATCCGGTGCTCGAATGGATCGCTGGAACTGTCCTACGGCCGGTCCGCGCGGCACTGTCGGCGGCAGAGTGGACGGGGTTCAGGCAGGAGCTCGCACCTCGGCTGAGAGCTGCCTACCCGCCAGGCGCCGACGGGGTGACCTGGTTCCCGTTTCGCCGGGTCTTCGCTGTCGCGCAAGCCGGGTAACCGCATCGACTGCGCCGGCGTCCCGTTACCGGCCCTTATGTGCGCTGACGGCTGCACACCTCATCGACCTTGGCGCTGACCACGCGACCGTGCCTTGCACGGCGGGGCAGCCACACGGGTGTTGCCGTGGGTGCGCTAGGGTAGTTGTCGGCCGGTCCACCACACGGTTCGGCGCCGGCACCTTCCCCGATAGCTCAATTGGCAGAGCATGCGACTGTTAATCGCAGGGTTGTTGGTTCGAGTCCAACTCGGGGAGCAGTCTCAACACGTGGATCGATCTCCGTAGGAACTGGCTCTGACCGCAGTTCTGACCGCACTTGTTGGTCATGTGTCGGTCTCATCGTCCGGTCCGAACAGATGCCCGAGGCGGTCGACCGCATCACGCTGCACTTCCCGGAGCACATCGACGTAGATCGCGCTCGTCACACCGATTGAGCTGTGTCCCAGGAGATCCCGGATTGTCTGGAGATCGACGCCCTGGGCGAACAGCAGCGTGGCGCAGGAGTGTCGGAGATCATGAAAACGGATGCGCTTGACTCCTGCTCGCTTGACGAGGGCATCGAACGTCCGATTGATGTTTCGCGGTTCCAGCGGCGTGCCTTTCCACGTAGTGAACACCAGCCCTGAGTCTGTCCACCGGTCACCGGCTGCTGACTGGTCGGCCACTTGTTGGGCTCGGTGCCGCCGTAGTGCTCGTACGCACGGCTGGGGGAGTGCGACCATCCGAGTGGAGTCGTCGGTCTTGGTTTCGTCGTGCCGGAGTTCGCCCGCCACTCGCTGGAGCTGCATCGCCATCGTGATGGTGCCTTCGATCAGGTCTACGTCCTCCCACCGCAGTCCCAGTGCCTCGCCCCGCCGCATGCCGAGCGCGATGGCCACTGCGAAT
Organism: Actinomycetota bacterium; assembly: GCA_030862405.1. GTDB lineage: Bacteria > Actinomycetota > Actinomycetes > Mycobacteriales > Pseudonocardiaceae. The sequence continues at coordinate 9,794 of JALZDU010000011.1, forward strand.
AGTGCATACAGTCGGTGTTCCCGGATTGCGGCCAGGAAGGTTGTCGCCTCACCGACGCTCCAGGTCTGGAATCGATGCCGCCGGGGCCGGGTGGGTTTGGCGAAGCTTGCTACGTTGCGCGTCAGTACTTCTTCAGCCACTGCCACACCTAATGCAGCGCGAAGTGTTCGGAAAACGTGATGAATGCGGGCAGGGTTGGGGAATCGTTGGCAGCACTTGCCGATCACGCAACACCGGCGTTTGGTTTCCGGGCGATTGGCGTCCCAGCCTTGGGCGCAGCATTGGCACTGTTGGCGAAGGCGGTTGAGCATTCCCCGGACGTCCGCAGTCTTGAGGGCGGTCAGTTTGGTCTTGCCGAGCTGGGGGACCAGGTACAGCCTTACCGCGACCTCGTACCCGACGTAGGTCGACGGTTTGCGCGCTGGCTTGACGACGTCCTCAAGCCAGTAGCTGAGCCATTGCGAGACGGTGTAGCTGTTTACCGCCGCGCCGATGCCCGCGTAGTTGTCGGCTTGTAGTCGGGTGATCTTCTCGTCGCAGTCTTCCCAGCTACGCCCGTAGACGCTGACTCGCTTTAATTCGCCACTCGTCGTGCGGACGAACACCTGGCCCTCGTATCGCCCGTCCTTGCGCTTCTTGATCGTCCCTGAGCCGTTGGCTTTTCGGGCGGCCTTCCGCCGCTGACTCGTGGTCTCTGAGCTGATCATCACGCCGCCTCGCTAATTAGCCGAGCAAGGTAGGCATCGAGTGCCTCGCGGGGAACGCGGCGGCATCGTCCGATCTGCACCGAGCGGAGCTCATTTGCCCAGATCAGGCGGTATGCGGTCCACCGGCTGATCTGCAGTGCATCGGATACCTGGTCAATGGTGAGCAGCCGAGCATCCGGCCGGCTTCCAGGGAGCAGATTCTCGTTCGTCATCACGCAGCCTCTTTGCTTGCCGAACAGCTGTGAGTTGGTGGTGATCCGCTGGTGGCGAGTTGGGCGGCGGTGTATTCGGCTTTCCATCGCTGTCGTTCGGCGACGGCGTGGAGGAGTAGGAGGGGTCGGGGTGGGATGTCGGGGTCGGTGGGTGCGGGGCGTTCCCATTGGTAGGGGCCGTCTTGGGGGCCGTGGGTGGGTTGTATGCCGGCGGCGTGGAGGAGTTGCCGAACGAATTTGCCTCGTTCGGCGCGGTGATCATCAAGCGTTTGGTTGGACCATTTGCGGGAGACCAGGACGCGGCGTCCGGCGATGCCCAGGTATTCGGGTTGGTGGGCCTTGCCCTTGCAGCGTCCCGGTGTCATGGAGTACCGAGCGCCCTTGGGCTGAATCCCGTAGAGAAGCCACACCGGGCAGCGCGGGGAGCACGGGGTTACGCGGAGTTCGGCGTGGAGCTGGTGGGCGTGATCGCGTTGGGCATGGGTGGCGTGTTCATTGAGGCCAGCGGCCTGCCCGATACTCTTGGATAAGTATTTCGTGATTCTGTGGAATTAGATTTGTCAAGTTGTGGGTGGGTTGCCCTGGTTGACCTGGACGATCGGGAGGAGCGTCGCGGTCGGCGGGACGCCGATCTGGCGTGGGGTGGGACCGGCGGGTGTCGGGACGTCGGTGAGATGGCCGAGGAGGGCGTCCAGGGAGGCTTGATCGTCGTCGACCGCGGCGCGTTCGTCGTCGGTGAGCGGGACGCAGGCGAGGATGCGCTGCAGGTTGTCCTTAGCCTCCAGGAGCTGGGCCTTGGCGGAGCCCTTGGGAGTGTAGAAGTCGCAGCGTGCGCAGGCCATGCGGTGCGGGCACTGCTCGAAGAAGGTGTAGGTGCAGTATCCGTGGCCTAGGTCGTAGTGCTGCCAAGGCGCTCCGGTGGCCGCGGCGCCGGAGGTGACGGCGTCGCGGTCGAGGAGCACCTCAATACTGCGGACGTTGCGGGCGAAGTACCCGGCGTCGTGGTAGGCCTTGGCCAGCGTGTTCGGGGTGATCTTGGCATAGTGCTGGGTGGTGGTGGGGGTGCGGTGGCCCAGCCAGGCTTGCAGCTCGAACAGTGTCATGGGTTCTTTGGCGTTGTAGAGCTGGCTGGCGATGGTGGATCTGGCGCGGTGGCTGGTGATGTTGCCGCGCACGTCGGTGGCGGGGACGCCGGCCTTGTGGCACAACACTGGGATGATCGTGCGGTTGATGTAGGTCTTGGCGACCGGCTGGCCGCGGATGCAGAAGAGCATGTCGACGTGCTCGCCGGTCTTGCGGTCGGGTGTGGTGGGTTGGTCGGGACGCAGTGCCTGCCAGGTCTGGATGGCTTGGCCCAGCAGCGGGTCGACTGGTTTGGTGAACGCGGTTCCGGTCTTGTGGATGGGCACGTCGAGCAGGCAGACGGCGTCGTGGGCCAGGACGTCGCGGGAGTCGCCGGGAATCGGCGTGCCGTTGTGCTGCCAGCGGATGCAGCCCAGGCGCAGCCGGGTGATCTCATCGCTGCGGAGCCCGGAGAACAGCCAGGTCAGCGTGACCGCGCGGAACAGCTCAATCGGATAAGAGGTGGCTGCGGAGTTGCCTGGCAGGTCTTGGGCGGTCAGGTTCAGACCGGCCCACAGCAGCTTGGCCCACACCTCATCGGCGATGACGCGGGGGTTGGTGGCGATGCGCGTCGACACGCTGCGGGGCAAGGCCAGCGCCCGGACCGGGTCAAATCGGCGGGGCAACCACTCCCATTCCTGGCAGTCCCGGAAGAAGGTCCGGCTGGCCATCAGGATGTGGGCCTTAGTGCCCGCCGACAGCGGCGCGCCGACGCGGGCGGTGAGCCTGTCGCGGCACTGCACGTAGTCGCCGACACACATGCGGTCCACCGCCGCGACCCAGGCAGCGCAGGTCTGACGGGTCCACTGGCTCGGCTCGGTGATCTCGGGGTGCTCGCTGGCCAGCCACCGCCCGGCCTTGGCCAGCTGGACGCGGATGATGGCGCGGACCTTCGGAGTCAGCGTCGAGGTGGCGTGCCAGCGCTGGACCCACCCGGTCCACTGCTGGTTGGCGCCGGTGATGACGAGGGCGCCGCGGTGGGCGGGGCGCACCGGAGGATCACAGTGCCCCAGGGCAGCGACCACACGCTGCAGCCGGTAAAGCACCGGGTCGTGGTGCGCGGCGGTCGCCGGGTGCGCGTGCAACCGCTGAAACGCACCGGTGGCCAGATCCTCCAGGTGGGGGCTGCGGTTGATCAGCAACGCCTGACTCAACGCTCCGCGCCACCGAGACTTGGTGTGCACGCCGCAGTAGCCCCACTGGTCAAGGACCTCACCGACCCGCCGCAGCGACGCCTCGACGGGCTCGGTGCCATAGACCAAGCGGGCCAGGTGCAGCCGGTTGAACGTACCCAGGTGCTGAAAATCGGTGAACCCACCCAGCCCATGGGCCAGCGCGACGAGCAACGGCCGTACCGCGATCTCGGTCGGCAATGCCCTAGCCTGCCCACAATCCTCAGCGCTAGCGCCGCACAACCACGCCCACTCCCATGCCGTGAAGCCCCAGTAGGACCGGCAGGTCTGCGCGCAGTGCGCCAGGATCAGCCCTGCCGCATCACTGCTGGCCCGCCGGTAACGCGCGTCGTCGGGGTGGTGCAGCGCCGCCCGCGCCGCGTCCAGTGGTTCGACCAGCCCAGACAGTGTGTCCCACAGCTGCGCGCCACGGCCTGCCCCGCGGGCGCCGCTGCGCCGCAGCTCCGCCGCGCCCAGCGCGGCCAGCGCCCGCACCTGCGGATCGGTCAGCTCCACTCGCCGGTCCGCGGCGCTGGTATCGGGCCCAGCAGCCCACCGGGGCTCGCCGCCCGGCGCCGCAACAACCCGCAGCACGGCGTTCACCCGCAGCCGCCGGGCCAGACATCGGCGCCGGGCTCGGGCTCGGTGAGCATGCCGACCCGCCACGCGTGGATCTGCGCCATGCCGTGGTTGAGCTTGTCCGACAGCTCCCGACCCGACAGGTGGATGTAGCGAAGAGTGGAGTCGGTACTGCGGTGCCCGGCGAAGGTCGCAATCGCGTGCAGTTCCCAACCCATTCGGGCCAGGTCGGTCAGGCACAGGTGCCGCGTGGTGTGGGTGGAAAACCGGGGCACATCAGCGGCCAGCGCTACCCGGCGCACCACCTTCGACCACGTCCACAACGTCAACGGCTCGGCGTGGTTGCGCCGCGACTCCGACAAAAACAACGGCCCCCGCGCCCGGCTGATTGTGCCCCGATGCGCCAAGTAGGCCCACAACAGCACCCCGGTGGCCGCCGAGTACGGCACCACCCGCTCATAGCGGGTCTTGGTCGTCTCCGCCCGCACCCGCAGCGTGCGGTGCGCCGGATCCAGGTCATCGGTGCGCAACGAGCACAGCTCCTCCCGGCGCAGCGCCGCATCGTAGGCAAGCGCCAGCATCAACCGGTTGCGGATCGACTCGGCGCGAAACACCGCCAGCACGTCAAACCACTGCTGCTCGGCCGGGATCCACGGCAGCTTGACCATCCGCGAGACCAGCGGCCGCGTCGCACCGCCGACCCGCCGCCCGGACAAATAGCGGCCACGGCCGAGCGGGTTGGACTCCCGCAGCCCCTCCTCTACGAGGAAGTCGTAAAACAGCCGCACCGGAACCAGCCGCTGCTGCAGCGTGGCGTTCGCCAGCCCGGCGCCCGAGTCGAGCGTCACCACGTTGCCGCCCCGGCGGCTGGGACGAGAAGTCAACTCCCGAACGAACCCGGCGATCTGGGCCCGATTGGCGTCCAGCGGATCAATCCCGTCGCGTTCACACACCTGCAGGTACTCAGCCAGCCCACGGGCGTACGCGTCGATCGTCCGCGGCGCCCGCCCCAAATCGGCCCAGATCCCCAACCACTCGACCGCCCGCACGTGCCGACCCAGGACCGGCCACTTCTCCTCCACACCATCGACACGCGCAACGGAACCTCTCAGCTCGTGGTGACGCCGCCGGGCGGATGACCACCCTGCCGCGTGATTCCACGTAACTAATAGGTAGCCGATGTGTCGGCCGGCTTCCTCGGTGCCGCCCAGGATGCCCTTGACGTGCACCTGCGCCCCGAAGTGCACCACGTGAGCGGGCTTGGTCAGTTCCTGGCAGGCCTGGTCCCAGGTGGGCAGTGGTGTGCCGGTGTCGGGGTCGGTGAAGGCTTTTGCTCTGGTGTCCCAGACGGGCATCCGTTCGTTGGTATAGACG
>JALZDU010000054.1 GCA_030862405.1 Actinomycetota bacterium
TCGCGCCGGTCACGGCACCCGCGCCGGCACTCCCGGCGCCGCCCCCGCCCGACCCGCAGGCACCTGCGATGGCCGAGCGGGTGCTGCGGTGTGCCGTCGAGATCGTCGGGGGCCGCCGTCCCGCACATCAGCTGACCGCCGTGCTGCACCCGGCCCTGCTGGGCTACCTCACCGAACTGCGCGGCGCGGCCGGCCACCTGCGGCCGCGGGTGCACACCGTGCACTCCCAGCAGCCCACTCCGGGCGTGCTCGAGGCCGCTGCCGTGGTGGTGCTCCGTACCGGGGTGCGCGCGCTGCACGCCCGCTTCGAGCGACCCCCCGGAACCCCGAACGCGCGCTGGCGCTGCACCGTGCTGCACGTCGCGCTCACCCGTGGCGACCTGGGCAGCTACTGCCGTCCCACCAGCCGGGGCCAGCGGTGACCACCGGAGGGTGGCCCGTGGGGTGAGCCGTGAGCGTGGCCACTCACGCCTTCTCCGGTGCGCTGATCGTGGACGCTGCATGCTGGACGTAGGCATGGCAAAGCCCTTTCGTCATCGGTGGGGGTTTGCATCGGCCTCGGCGGCGGCCACCGCCGGGGCCTCTCTCGGTTCCCTGCTGTTATGCCTGGTCGGAGGGCGTTCCCGCGCCTCGTCGGCATGTCGGTCCTGTTCCTGTCTCTCCCAACTTGAGCCAGCAGCCATCTGCACCTGGCAGGACTATGCACGCCACGTGTGTATTTGGCAAGCGGGTGTAGTGCAGAAATACACAACCACGTTGACTAACGTCGGGTAGACGTGGACACTCACTCGTGCCCGGCAGCCCCGCTGCGAGCCCGCCTGAGAGGGAAAGCCATGAAGATCACGAGGACGTTGCGCGACGCCTGCCCCAACGGTATCGACTGTGACCGCATCCACGACACCGACGGAGACGATCTCGTGATCCGGGGACGCAAGATCACCGATCCCGTGTTGCTTCGCGAACTCGGCCTACCCGAACGCGAATCTGCCGTCTTGATCTCCCGCAAGCTTCTTCCGGAAGCATGACCGTGCTTGATTTGCCTGCCTTGAGCGCCTACCTCACAAAGCGGCACACTCGTGACCTGTTCCGGCTGGAGACGCTGGGGCACTATGACGCCGTCAGCGACGACGAGGACTACAACCGCTACCTGCGTGGTGAGCCCGCCCCCGCGGCTGCAGGTAAAGATGTCTGGTTGGAGCGGCTACGGACCGACACCGCCGCTGGCCGCCGGTGGCGTAGGGTGCACGTCGTGCAGCCTCCACTGACTGACTACCTGCGCTACGAGTGCGAGTGGGGCTACACCTACAACGTGGCCGCGGGCGAGGACGTGCGCATCCTGGACCTGTCCACGAGCCCGGCCGGCGCGGACGTCCTAGGCGCGGTCGGCGACTTCTTCCTAGCCGACGACGAGCACGCCGTGCGCATGAATTACGACGAGGTTGGCCGTTTCCGCGGCGCCGCCCCCGTTGACCCATCAATGCTCGCCACCTATCGGACCATGGCCGTCGCCGCGTGGATGCTGAGCGAGTCGTTCACCGCTTGGTGGGCCGAGCATCCAGAGCATCACCGCTCCAGCCAAGCTGCCTGACCGAAGTGGGCGCGGAGCAAGGCTATGGACGGGACGAGCTATCCCGCACACTGCGCCAGCTCCGCATCGACGCCGGCCTCTCGGGCATCGAGGCAGCCCAACGGGCCGGTTTGTCCCAGCCGACGATCTCCCGCTGGGAACGGGGCCTGTTCGTGCCCAGCCCGGAAGATGCGGCCACCCTCGCCCATGTCTATAACGCGTCTGTGGCGATGCGGCGCCAACTGGTGCAGATGACCGAAGACCTGCGAGCCGAGTTCACTTCGGCCCGGGTTGTCATGCACCGCGGAGCTGGCGCGGCGCAACGGCGTATCGGTCGGATCGAAGCTACCTCCGAGCGAGTGGCCACGTTTCACCCGACGATGGTCCCCGGCCTGCTGCAGACGGAGGCTTACGCTCGGACGGTGTTCAGCCAAGGAATCACCGGTGCCGCCCTGGACGAGGCGGTCACCGCCCGCTTGGACCGCCAGAGGCTGCTCACCGACCACCGCCGCCACTTCGACCAGGTGCTCCCTGAAGGTGCGTTGCGCTGGCATGCGGACGGTCCAAGCGTGATGGTCAACCAAATCGATCATATCGCTGACGTCGCCAAGCTGCCCGGAGTACGCATCGGCGTCATCCCCTGGACCACCCCCGTCCGGGTATTCCCGCTGCATGGCTTCGACATCTATGACCGGCGGGCCGCCATCGTCGGCACCTGGACCGCCACCGCGTTGCTCACCGACCAGCGCGACGTCACCCGCTACCTCGACCTCTTTCAGGAGCTACAAAACCTCGCCGCCTTCGGCGCCGCGGCCACCGAGATCCTTGCCCGGATCGCCGACGACTATCGAGAACTACAGCCATAGACCCTCAGAGAACGACGGAGAAGTTGGTCCTCTCGCCGCCGCGACCCTCAAGACCTCAAGGCGACGGTCTCGGCCCGCACACCCGCACTGACACCCCGGCCGCGAGGTGCTCGGGTGAACCTGCTGACCGCAGACCAGCTCGGTGAGGTCCTCGAGCAGACCCGCCAGGACCTGTTCCGTATCGAAACCCTGCCGAGCTACGACACAGCCATGACCACTGGTGACTTTCGTCGTTGGCTCGAGGGAGAGACCGAGCCAACGTGGGAGGAGACCTGCGCGAAGGGGCCACCTCCGCCCGCACCCTCCTGCACCGTGCAGGTGCTCCGTCTATTCAGCAGCGCATCGGCCGGATCGAGGCCACCTCAGCACGGATCCGCAGCTTCCAGCCCACCATCGTCATCGGCCTGCTCCAAGCCGCCGACTACATGCGCGCGCTGCTGTCCGGCCTGCATCAAGGCGAGGACCTCGAAGCCCTGATCGCCGCTCGCCTCGCTAGACAGCAGATCCTCGACACAGACCGAACCTTCCACCTCTGCTCACCGAAAACGCACTGCGCTGGCACGTCGGCGCCCCGGACATCATGGCCACGCAAGTGGCGCACCTCGTCACAGTCGCCGAACGACCTCACGTTCAGCTCGGGATCGTCCCCTGGACCCGGCCAGTGACCCATCCCGTGCTGCACGCCTTCCAGATCTACGACCAGCGGGCCGTGATGGTGGGAACCGAGACTGCTGTCGCGGTCATCACGGACGCTCGCGACATCGCCGACTACGAAACCCGGTTCGAGATCTACGCAGGACTCGCCGACTACGACGACGATGCCCGACGTGTCCTGCGGCGCGTGGCCGACGAATACCGCGCGTTACAACCCTAAGGTCCAGGAAACACAAGAGTCAGTGGGTCAGAAACGGGCTGCAGTGGGCGCGCCGTGGCAGCGCTTGTACTTGCGGCCCGATCCGCACGGGCAGGGGGCGTTGCGGGACGGCTCCTGACCACCGGTCACGGTCGCGGCCGAACCGTTGTCGGCCGGTCGCTCGCCCGGACGTCCGCGCACCTCGGCGCCGCCGTTCTCGGTCGGTCCGCTGTAGGTCAACGGCCGCGCCGCGGGGGCGTCCAGGCCGTGGGCGCGCAGACCCTGGGTGCCGAGACGGTTGCCCAGCGCAGCCGGAGCAACCGGTGCGCCGTCGAGCTGAGAGATCGCCGATCCGACCGAGGACGGCTGGGACTGGGCCGTTGGGGAGGGCGCCGTCGGGGAGGAGGCATCGGGGGAGGCAGACGTGCGAGCCGCGGCAGGAGCAGCAGTGGCGGGCTGCTGCTGGACGACCTGCACCTGCAGGTTGAACAGGAAGGTGACCGACTCCTCCTTCAGCCCGTCGAGCAACGCACTGAACATGTCGAAGCCTTCGCGCTTGTACTCGACCAGCGGATCGCGCTG
>JALZDU010000057.1 GCA_030862405.1 Actinomycetota bacterium
AGTCGATCGCGCTCATGATGCCGTCCCCGAACTCCTCGCGGATCAGCTCGGCCAGCGCGCTGCCGTAGACCTGCACCATCTCCTGCAGGCGGTAGATGGTCGGCTCGGTGGGGTCCACCACGCCGGCGCCGCGGACCGGAGGCAGCTGCAGTGCGCGCAGGATCTCGTCGTCGAGGTCGAGGAGCCGGCCGATCGTGCGGGCCTGCTCCCAAGCCAGAAATCCATCGCCTCGGGCACGTCGTCGGGCCAGATGTCGGTGGCGTCGATGATGCGGATGTCCTCCCCGGCGGCGACATGTGGCCCGTACTCCCACGTCAGCTCGTAGGTCAGGTAGTCCGAGAGCGGCTCACGCACCACGTGCACCCGCTGCCGGGTCTTCCCGGCGGAACGGTGGGCTCGCACCAGGCCCGCGTACTCATCCTTAGCCGGGTCAGGTGGCGGCTCCGGGTCACCGCGCTCGAACGCGGCAAGGCCGTCGTCCTCCCCGGACCCGGCATAGTGCTGCAAGGTCTCGAGGCGGAACACCGAGTACCGGACGGTGCGGAAGCGGCCGAGCAACTCACCGACACCGGGGAGCTGCTGGATGTTCACGAGGACTCTCAGCGCAACCCGGCGGCGACTCGCTGGATCAGCGCCACCGCGTCCTCGCCGGTGGCCGCGGCGTCGTGGAGGTGGTCGAAGAACGTGATGTAGTCGGCGACCTCGTCGGGTTCGGTCAGTCGCTGCTCACCGCTCAGCGTTTCAACCGTCACCAAGCTGGCGTCGTAGATCGCGAACCCCGGCACCGGTAGCACCGGGACAGTGAACGGGACGATTCCCACGTCGACACCAGGTAGCTCGATCATCGTCGTCAGACGATCAAGCTGCGCGACCAGGGTTGCCACGGTGCCGACACTGGCGTGTAGCGCCGCCTCGCCCATCAGCAGGTGCAGATGCTTGTCACCCCCGTAGAGAACCTGCTGGCGCTGGATGCGTTCGGCCAGCATCGCGTCGAGATCCTTGCTTGCCACGGGGCTGCCCGGCAGGGTGAGCAGCTCCCGCATGTATGCCGGGGTCTGGAGCAGACCGAGGATCATCCGTGGCTGGTATCCCTTGATACTGGTCGCCCGTTTCTCAAGCTCGCCGACGCTGGCCTGTTTGCCGCCCGCACCGCCCAGGTGACGGAAGGTGCCGCGCCAGGTGGCGTACTCGATCCGCGCCCGCTCCAGCAGTGCGAGCAGCTCGGTCGCTACGTCCTTCCCGAGACCAGCCGCATGGACCCACGCATGAATGTCGGCTTCAGTGGGCAGCTGCGCCCCCGTCTCCAGCCGGGACAATCGCGACTGTGGCCAGCCGATCCGCTCAACCGCGAAGCGATTGCCGGACAAACCCGTGGCGGCGCGCAACTCCCGCAGGCGGGCCGCGAGGCGGACCCGGTCGGGGTTGTCCGACAAACGGGGCTCCTAACGGGCACGGGGGAAGGACAGGTGCTCGGCAAGTTCCGGATGATCCCGGACGTAGGACTGCCAGGGGATGCCCAGGTGTAAGGCAGCGTCCCGCCAGGCGCACGCCTCCACGATCATCGAGGGGTTCGTCACGTGCTCGATACCCAACCACGTCCCGTCCGCGTCGTAGTGCATGTCGTAGAGCTTCGCTGCGTCGAAGAGCCAGTAGTCGTGCTGGGGCAGCTCGCGAGGCCAGCCGTCGCACACCGGCACGATGCGGATGTCCTCACCTGCCTCGACGTTCAGCTCGTAACCCCAGGTGAGCTCGAAGCGCAGGTAGTCGGTCAGCGGTTCGCGGACCACGTGGACCCGCTGCACGGCCTTCCCGGCCCGCACGTTGGCTGCGATCATCGATGTCCAGTCGGCCTTGGTCTGATCCACCGGCCTGGGTCGGCCGGCGAGAAACTCGGCTAGTAGCTCGTGCTCCCGTGAACCCTGGTAGGTCTGCAGGGTCTCCAGCCGGAAGATCGAATGCTTGAACCTGTCGAACAGGGCTCGAAACTCCGGTGCGCCCGGCGGAATCAACGTGACCGACGTCATCAGCTGCCGTCCAGGTATCGGCGCATCGCCTCGACGAGGATGGAACGCTTGATGCGGATCCCGCCCTCGCCCGGCAGGACGTGGGGCAGGTGCTGGTTTCCCACGATCGGGCCCTGAACGACGCACTCCGGATCATCGGCAGGGCCGTCCATCCAGTCATGGACAGAGGGGCAGCCGACGACGTCGCTGGACGGGTCCTTCGCAAGCAGGTGCAGATGCATGATGCCTCCCTTGGCAGCGCTGTCCGGGTAGTTCCTGGTTCTGGCTGACAGTGTGTTCGGCCAACCTAGCAGGCTACCCATGGATAGCTACTTGCAGAGTGTGGGTAGACTGTAGTTAGTCCCCCTTGAGCGTCAGCACTGGGTTGGCGCCAGGCGGGTCCCGGAGTCCTCCCCTCGCCCCGGGGCCCGCCATCACCACTCGAGGGGGGACACGGAGTGACCCGGAGATGTCGTCCGCACAGCGCCGG
>JALZDU010000058.1 GCA_030862405.1 Actinomycetota bacterium
GTGCCGGGGTCGAGAGGCCGAGGATCTCGGCCATGAAGTCCGCCGACGCCTGCTTGTCGCGCGCCGAGACGATGGTGTGGTTCAACTGGACAGCCATGGTGCTGCTCCTTCCCTCCGGCTCGGGGGCACCACCTGCTCCGAGCTGTTGCCGAGGGTAAGACCTCCAGTCGAGTAGAGGTCAACATCGGCATCGCGATGGAGTCAGCGCAGCTCGGCGAGGAGCGTGGCGAGCCGCTCGGGGTCGGCGACGGTCACCGTCACTGCTGGGTGCCGCAGCAGGCCGAACGGTTCGATGCCGCGGACCGGCTGCGCGAAGCGGATGCACAACCCTCGTTCGCCGTTGGTGGCGCACGTGAGCCCGACGTCGGCGAGCGACAGGCGCGCCGGCCCGGCAGTCCGCAGGAAGCCAAAGGGTCCCGTGACGACGGTCCCGACGATGTTGGTCACCGGAGTGCGCAGCCGCCAGTAGCCGAAGCGGATGGCGAGCACCCCGGCATCCACCCGCACCCGGGCTGTCCACGGTGTGATGCCGAACGGCAGGCCGACCAGCAGATAGGTGGGAACGAAGCGGAAGGGGAAGAGCTCCGGTGCTAGCATTGCCATAGGCTACCCGCCCGGAAGCGCCGCTACTCAGCCGAAACGAATGGGATCTGGACGGGGGAAGACTTGGCCAACGCCGCGCAGGACGTCCTGGCTAGCAGCGCTGTGCCGGGAAATCATGGGCGGTGAGAAGCCTGTAGTGGTCGGTCTCACCGTCTGCGTGGTGAGCGGTCATCTCGTGGATACGTCCGCCACTGGTGTCGATAACAAAGTCAATGGACGCGATATGTGTAGAAGCAGCTCCAGTGTAGGGGGATGGCAGCCGATAATGGGGTAGGGCGTGCAGCTGGAAACGATGGCGACCGAGGTTCGTGATTGTGGTGACGCGATCTATGACCCCTAGCAGACGATAAGGCTCGATGAGCTCGGCCAGCCAGTCTTCGGTCCAGAAGCTCCACGGCGCGATGTCGCTCGGATCATTGGTGTTTATATGCTGTGTGCGCTGCTGACCACTCAGATACAGGTCCAACTGGTCGTAACGGCGCTCGACCCGGTCGTTTTCCGCCCGATGCACGACCCAGGTGTCGTCGGCTGAAATGTCCAGTTCGTGACGTAGATGAATCGGCGTTCCCTGGTTCACACTAGGACCATGGTAACTCATGATACTACGATTATCATTGTCAGGTCCAACTGCGGGTACGGTCAGCGCCGCCTCGGCAATGTAGTGACCCCGTGTCGGTGACACCAATGCTCGGCACAGCGCACCCAATAGCTGTTGCCGCGTCTCAGTCATCGCTTGCCGCCAACGCTGCGCATCGATCGCCCGTCCGCCAACCATAGGACGCCGAGGCCTCAGGTATATTTCGGCCGACGTGTGGCGTTGCGGACGCCTCGGCCCAGCTGACCTGGACGATACGGTAAGCAGCACAGGACTCCAGCGGCAGGATAATCGTGGTAGTCCCCTGAGCAGAAGGAGCGAACGAGCAGATTGTAGCGGAAGTATGGGCCGAACTTGACAAGGACCGCAACTCGTGGCACCGCTGCTCGTCGGCCTCCTCGAGAAGGGGGATACCGCTGGCGTCAACATCAGCGTAAGCCAAGGCCACAACACGAATGGGAACGCTGGGCTCCTCAACCGTGGCAATGACCGTATCTGCGGCTCCGGTGAGCATCTCCCAGCGTAGGTGCTTAGGAGGCAAGGTCTCGAAATTTGGCCAAATCTGATAGAAGGGCTTCAGTTCGGAGTCCCCTACCGTCAGTAACGGTGCAACAGCAGGAATATAGCGCTCCTCGGCGTTGCGCCAGATCGTGGTGCCATTCGCTTCGCCGGTGGCAGCTGACGTCAACGACGCAGCCTGCGAGTGATGTGGCATGGAGTCACCGCAGCCGCTCGCTATCAGCGCCAGCGCGAATAGAATCATTAGCTGCAAATAGTTGGTGATCAACCGCAAGAGATCTCGGTGTCATTCTGCTCGTAGGCGGCAGCAGAATAGCTCTGAGCGCCGGTGTTAATCGTACCGAAGCCCTCGGTACGGTATCGGTACAGAGAGCCGGAGTCGCAAGGCGCGGTAGCCGTGCGGCGGTAGTTTTGGACATTTCCCTCGGTTTTAGTACTCGCGGGCAAGTCACCGACCTGCTCCCAGCCGTACCAGCGCGAGCGATAGGTCTTACCCGAGACCGTGTTCGAAGCCAGCGGCAAATCGTTGCAGAAGCTGGTGATGCGAGTGTGAATCTCCCGGTAAGAGGTGCTGAAATGCGGTGAATTGACCTGAATTCCGCAACTGCCGGGGTAGGCGTAGGTGACGGCATCGCCCTTATAACCGTGGTCACCACGACGTAGCCCTTCATCAGTCTCTGACTGCTGCTGTTCAATGACAGCATGGTCAGTACTTGCCATAGCCGGCGCACACACGCCCATAAGTGCAGCCATCGCCAGTACACAGGCAGATCTCCGCATAATCAACCCCATCTGCCACAAAGTCACCCGGCACACAACCCCTTAGCGCAAAGCGGCCTCCTACCGCCCTCGTTGCGAGGGCATAAAGGCTACCCGGTCCGCTGCGCGATGTCAACTCGCTTGGGGCGAGAAGGTGGCTCCCCTGCGGCATGAACATGCCGCAGGGGAGATTGAAGTCCCGAGCAACCCTGGATCTCGGTCCGTCTGGCCGGACGCCCGAGTGATGAGCTTAGCGTCGCAGTTGCAGCGGGCCAACGCGCGGATCGCCAAACATGAGCTCAGCAAACTCTGGAAGACGCCCTGACCGTTGCCAGCCAATGTCACCACCACTACACGCTGCGCCTGAGGTCATCAAGCGGCAGATCAACCAGGGGTTCTTTCGGAAGCTCATCATCGACATTGACGGCACCATCGAGCGCGCCGAGCTGACCGAGCCATTCGCCCAACTGCTGGCGCCCGACTGGGCCGCAGCGACGGACAACGCCCAGCACGTCTCAGAGGTGCCCGGGCATCTCCCGACGCCCAGAACACCGGGTGAGATGCCGGGCGTTACCGCTGGTAGGACAACGAAAAACCCCGACGATGATCTTGTCGGGGGTGGTTCGCATAAGGGGCCTTTGGTGGACCTTCTGGAAGCCCTGGCGAACCCCTGTCATGAGGTCCAACGCCTGCTGGCGTTGGCACCTGCCTGGCGGAACCGTGACCACGGACACGATGAAGGCGCTCGTCGGTCTCCTTCGACGTCCGGCTCATGAACCAGTGTCGGCATTAGGCGAGGGCGACAGCTCTCAGTCCGGTGAGCATGCCGAGCTCGTCGGCCACCACCCAGACCTCGTTGGTCAGCACGATGGGGAACGAGCAGGGCACCCCGAGCACGTAGCCCACCTCGCGGTCCTCGCAGAAGGCTCGCAGGGTGGGGTCACGGCCGTAGACCTCGTCGCCGGTGACCCAGGGCGGCAGCGCGCCGGCGGTGTGAAGGTCGGTCAGAATGTCCACCGCGAGCTGCGGTTTGGTCTTGAACACCACAGCCTCGGGCACACCCGCCCCGGCGCGGCGCCGCGGGTCGCCGGCCCAGTCCTTGGGCAGGTAGACCCGGGTGCCTACCTGCGCGTGCCCGCGGGAGCTGGCCCAGGTGCAGTACACGATGTTGATCGCGTTGGTGACCTGACCGGCGCAGCCCACGTACTGGCGGGCCACCCCGGCGGTGTGCTCCCCCTTCTTCTCCTGCCCGGTCTCATCCAGGACCGCGACCGCGTCCGGGTCGCCCAGGT
>JALZDU010000074.1 GCA_030862405.1 Actinomycetota bacterium
GAACCTGCAGTTCAACCGTTTCTCCTACAACTCCGACCAACGGTCCTGGTCGGTGGACGTCGGTTTTCCGACGGCCAAGGACCCGGTGACCGCGCAATCCGGGCTGGTCATCCTGGCCGTCGCGGAGGGTCAGAAGAGGTACGTGCAGGCCGAGATGGAGCTGGCTGGCGGTACGCCAGCAGGCATCGCCCTGCGCAGGCCGGCTACCGCAGTGAACAACGCCGTTAACATGCTCGTCGTGCCCGTGCCCGCCGCGCAGCAAGTTGACCTGCTCCTGGCCACGGTCGACCTCCGCGGGTCAGCAACCGTAACGGCTCCCGCCGGCTGGACGTTGATCTGGCGGGATATCAACGGCACCGCCGTGCGCAAGGCGACCTACTGGCGCATCGTCGACACGACTGAGCCCGCCACGTACACCTGGCAGTTCAGCGCGGCGCGGAGCGCCGTCGGCTTGACCTCGGCCTATTCTGGGGTATTGGGCACGGCGCCGATTCATGCGTCGGGCGGTCAGGTCAACACCTCGAGCACGAGATCGATAACCGCCCCGTCGTTGACCACCACGACGCCGGACGCCCTGGTCGTTGGTCTGTTCGGCCTGGCGCGAGGAGCGCCCTTTGCTCCGCCGATGGAAATGACCAAGCGCACCGACGTGCGCTCGCCGAGCTCGGTCACCAACCCGGTGAGCGCGGAGACCGCGGACTACACACCGGTCGTAGCCGAAGCCACCGGCACCAAGGCGGCGACCTCGACGGTGGCCGGACCCAGCGTTGGTCAGCTCGTCGCGTTGGCTCCGTCTGATTGGGCACACGTGGCATGATCCTCAGATTGGCACGGCCTGCGCGATCCTGCGGGTGCAGTGACAGGTGGATCTTCGGGAGGTCGGCGCAACGCTCCAACGCCCCACCCCACCCCGCGCTGATTCATCGATCAAGGGCTTCACCGGGTCCCGGCATAACGGTACAATCCGATCTGCGACACTCAGGGCATGAACATCCTCACCTATGCCCACGTGTCCACCGCAGGCCTCGAAGTGGCAGTGGCGTGAACAGGTCCGCCTCGCCCTGCTCATCGAGCGACGAGTAAGGAGACAAGTGAGCTTCGATCAGCATCAGCCGAATCATCGGCGCGCAGACTTTCTCCGGAGCACACGTTGCGACGCGGACGCTGGGGAAGCGCCGCCGACTGCGCGTCGCGTGACGCGGTTGCCGAACCTGGTCATTGCGGGAGTGACGAAGGCAGGGACGACCTCGCTTTTCCGATACCTTTCGCAACATCCCGATGTGTGCGCGTCAAAGAATAAGGAGCTACGCTACTTCGCGCCATTGCGCTATGGCGAGCCCTTGGCGTCGATTGAGTCTTACGCTCAGCACTTCTGTCACTGCGGGGATCAAAGATATGGCATGGAGGCCACACCTGGCTACTTTACCGGGGGACGCGAACTTGCGGTTGCCTTGCTGGACACCCTGGACGATCCGCGAGTCATCGTAAGCTTTCGGGAGCCAGGCCAACGCTGCTGGTCGTGGTACCGCTTTGTCCGCAGTAGGGCGCGCATTCCGAAGGACATGACTTTCGATACTTATCTGGACAGATGTGAAAATTTCCGCCACGCGGGCGTAGACAAACTCCGTGAGTACCAACCGTTCTTTGGCCTGAGTGGAGGTTGTTATGACCAGTGGATCGATGCATGGCTTGAGATGTTCGGCGAACGGCTGCGCATCGAGTTCTTCGAAGACATGGTGGGTGACCCGCGTAGTGTGGTCGAAGGGATCTGTCATTGGCTTGATATCGATGCTGAGGTGACTGCCGGCTTCCAGTACGAGATCGAAAACAAGACCGTGCAGTACAAGCATAAGTCGATGCAACAGGCCGCACTGTTCATCAATCGCCGCAGCGAACGGTTCTTCGAGCATCACCGTTCCCTGAAGCGTGCGCTACGGGCCGCCTATTATCTGATGAACAGAGACAGTGCCGCCGAGCAGTTAGAACCGGCCGCTCGGGAGCGCCTCGACGCCTTCTATGCACCGCATAACGAGCGACTAGCCGTCAAGCTGGGCGACGCAGGGCTCAGCCGATGGCCAGCGTGGCTCGCCGAATACAGGAGCAACTGATGCGCGGTACGAATGGGGGGCCTTCCGGTTCCATTCGGGCTTGGTGGGATGACGCGAGCTCGTCGGTTGTGGTTGGCAGCGTCCACGTTCCACTATTGGGAATCGGCTCGGCCAGTGGCTGGAAGGGAGTGCCGGGAGCGGCTCCGCTGGCTCGCTCAGACGGGCGCACAAGGTGCCCGCTGCCACGTATGCCAATCGCCCTGCATTCTGGCCCGCTCTGCCCCTATGTCCTGGCAGACGAGTGGGGCCGATAGTTTATGTATGCGGCACCGGCTGTCCCTCCTCGGAGCGTGGCGTGTTTGAGCGGAGGTGACCGTGACGTTTTCGATTGACGTAATCAAGGGTCACTATGGCCTTAGCCTCTTGGAAGGTCCCTGGCGGGTCTTGATAAAGCGAAGCGAGTGCCTGAATCCATTCCTCAGCTGGGAGTGGATTTCCACGTGGATGAGGTGTTTCGGATCTGCTGTCGATCCCTGTATTCTTACCGCGCGCGACCCATCCAGCCGAGAACTTGTGGGCCTCGCTCCTCTCGTGTTGCGGCGTTTTCCGGATCGGAGGCTCGGCCCTTACAGGGAGCTCTCCGTCCTGGGAGCAACCGCCGCCGCACCCGATCACCTGGACGTCATCGCCGAGACTGGTCGCGGCGAAGCCATCAGTTCTGCCTTCGCCGAGCACATCTCTGAGCTCGGTGGTTGGGACACCTTCCGTCTGCATGGCATGAAACCAGAGTCACGGCTGATCTCCTCGCTCTTAAGGCAGCGGCCGGTCGGCCGAAGCGTGGTGTGGGAATCTCAATGTCCCTTCATCACACTTCCTTCAACCTGGGAGGAGTTCGAATCCGGGCTTGGCAAGAAGGTACGATACAACCTCAGGAGCCGATCTCGTCGGCTGGAGAACGACACTAATGGCCAAGTAGCGTACCAGACCATTTCGGCCGGCGCAGGCGTTACTGATGCGATGTGCGAGGTCTTCCGGCTGCACCAAGGGGTTCGGCGAGCCCAGGGGGACAAGGGCGCGTTCGCCGACGGGCGGGTATGCGATTTCCATCAGCAGATTGCCAGGCTCTTCAGCCAAAATGGCTGGTTGCGCTTGCATCTCCTACTAGTAAGAGGAGAAGCAATCGGCGCAGTTTATTCCTTTCGGTATGGAGACACGGTCTACTTCTATCAGACCGGCTACGATCAGGCGTGGGCAAGATACGGTCCAGGTTCAGCGATAGTTGCTTACAGCATCAGGGCCTCGATCGAAGAAGGCGCCGCCGAGTTCGACTTCCTACGGGGGGATGAGCCGTACAAGTTCCAGTGGACCAGCCAGGTCAGAAGCGACATGAAGGGTTGGCTGTCGCGCGGCGCGAAGGGCAGCCTGTTGGTAGCAGGGTATGCCTTCGGATTATCTTCTCGCCGGACCCTGCGGAGATTGTGGACATTGCAAGCGCGAACTACGGAGCGGGGGCGTGCCGTAGTATTGCGTCCCAATAGGAGGTGATCGAAACTCATGAGCAAGAACGTGATCGTGGTGGGAATGCCTCGATCGGGAACCAGTCTCACAGCCAATATATTTGCTGCGAAGGGATACTACATTGGAGACATGAGGAAGGCGTTCGTCCGTGAGGGGCATGATCACAATCCGTTCGGCTCTTTCGAGGCGGATGATCTGATCGCGGAGAACGTTCGATTGCTCGAGGCGGCCGGCTTTGGCTTCCACAATACGTGGCTTTTCGAGCCTATCTCTTCGGAGGCCATCGCCCGGATTGCCGACATGCCTGTGCTGTCGTCCCATGATGACTTCGTTCGAGCCTACGAACAGAGGTCGCCCTGGGTGTGGAAGGACCCGAGGCTTTGCTTCACGCTTGCGTACTGGTGGAGGTTGATGGATCCCGAACGCACGGTGGTGGTGTTCGTTCGCAGAGATCCGACCGCCATCTACTGGAGCTTCCTGCGGAGGGCGTGGTGCCGGCCTGGACGTGCAGAGCGCGAGGCAGTCCTGGCACGCGTCCAAGGGCATACTGACGCCGCGATGGCGGCGATCGAGTCCCTTGGTATCCCTCATGCGGTGGTCGATTACGCTGAGTACCAGCGGGCCCCGGGGGCAGTGGCCCGTCGATTGAGTGTGCTATGCCATCTATCGATATCGGTTGAGGATCTGAACGCGCGAGCGGATCTGGACCACAGCTCGATACGCGGAAGGATCTCCACTCTCCTTCGGCGAGGTTTGACGAGGTTGCCCCGAAGGCCGATCCGTAGGTTGGAGCGACTGATACCTCGATGGGCGCTGGTGTCGCTCTTTCCGGAGAGAAGGTATGTCGAACCGAACCCGCCCGCAGAGGGCCCCGATGGTCGGCAGGGGGAAGTCGGCGATTGATCGGTCATTCCTCACAGAAACAGCTCCGCGCTTGTCCCAACGCCGGTGAGTGTTCAGATCAGACTGCCTTACCTGGAAGGAACGCGACTTATACATTCCGAGCCAGCAAGCAGCACGGACGTTGGACATCACCTGCGGCCGCGGACCCGCTCATCATTTCGCACATAGTGTGCGGCTGTTGCGGAAAGCGGCCCCACGCTGGCGTTCTCGCGCCTGAGCCGACGAGCAGCGTGTCACGACCTGGCGCGACGGGGAGCTGTCCGGACGGGATAACCATAGCGGAGGAGCAGCGGCATGGCGATGGCTTCTATAACCATTTGGTCCCGTCGCGCCATCCGCGCACTCCACTCGTCGTCCTCCACTATCCTCACCGAACCGGTACGAAATCTGATCGGATTGCCGGACACGGTGTGGTTGGTACCCAACACGACAGTGTCGTCGCTGACGAACGGTCCCTCGGTGCCGACGCCCACGAAGGCGAGCACTCGATCGACACTCATCCTCGGGGCAGCGACGAAGTCTTCGTACCGCAGGAACAGCCACCGATCGTGCGGCACGTACCGCCGTAGCAGCTCAGCCCCGAGGCAGTTTTCCGTCCAACGCCCGACGCTGGCGAACAGACCCCGGGTCGCCATCGTCGTGGTCCCCCCCGATATGGGCACAGGTTTGACCCGCCGCCACGAGTAAACAACTGCCCGCGGATCACGCACGACGTACAGGACGTAGTGGTCGATTCGGCCGACTGCGGCGAGAAGAGCGGCTTCGTGGGCGCCCTTGGACGTATCGATGATCACGCGCGCCCCCGTGACCTCGGCAAGCGATGAACACACGTCCGCGATGACGGCTCGCATGCGTGCCATCGCTGCCCAGTCTGTGTCACCAGTCGCGCCACGGATCACGCGGAGCCGGTTGCGTCGGGCGATAACCTCCTGCTGGTCTCGAATGATACCGC
>JALZDU010000121.1 GCA_030862405.1 Actinomycetota bacterium
AGTGAACCTCGCGAGCCGGCAGGCCACCGTCGAGCAGGGTGATCGGCTTGGCGATGCGCAACACCAGCGCCATGCCCTCCAGCGGGATGCGCTTGGACCGATCAGCCGACAGCTCCATGACTTCCGACCGCATGCCGACCTGCCGCAGCGCGTGGTCGACGGTGGTTGCGGTCGTCCAGATTTCGCGCCGCGTCCCGTCGACGGTCAGAGCAAGCGGTCGTCCGCGCTTGAGCACGATACGACTGCCGTCGTCGATGGCGCTGTTCGCAGACGGAGCCAGGGTGTCCTTGTCCTCGACTCTCAAACCCGCTGATTCCAGCGCCCCCGATACCGATGAAGCGTAGGTGTGGATGGACCGCTGCTCGCCGTCCACTTCGACGGTGATGGTTTTGCCCATGGTGAGAGCTGCGGCCGTACCAGTTGGTAGCGCCATGACGAGAGCCACGAGAGCGCCCCGGACTAGCGTGCGAGTGGTCACCAGTGTCCAGTCGTCGCAGTTCCGGGCAGGGGAGCACGTGAACGTGCGAAGCCGACCCCCTACCCCGACACAGCGGCAGGCTTACCCGACTGTCACGGCCGCACGGCTCATTCGCCGCTGGTCATGACGCACGTACCCGCACCGGAACATCCCATCCCGGCTGACAGTGACGGGACGGTAACGGAAAGTATCCAGATGAGCAAACATCCCGGCGGTAGATGTCGCCGACCAACCCCTCACAGGCGGTGAGCGGTATCGGCCGCGCCGAACTGTTTTGCCAGGCGATCAAACCCGAAAACCCGCTCCGCGGTGGCAGAGCTCGACGCTGCCAGCTCTGCCACCTCCTGACCGCGTAGCGCGGCGAGATCGGTCACGGTGTAGGGCAGGTTGACCGGCTCGTTGGGCTTTCCTCGGTACGGATGCGGGGTGAGAAACGGGGCGTCGGTTTCCACCAGTAGCTGCCGCTCGGGCACCAGCACCGCTGCCTCACGCAGCGCGCGAGCATTGCGGAAGGTCACGGTACCGGAGAAGGACAGCACGTAACCGGCCTCGATACAGGTCCGCGCCATTGCGGCGTCACCGGAGAAGCAGTGGAACACCACTGTGTGCGGCGGACCTTCCTGCTCAAGCACCGCCAGCACGTCGCCGTGGGCTTCCCGATCGTGGATCATCAACGGTTTGCCGACCCGCTTGGCCAGGTCGATGTGCCAGCGGTAGGCCTCGCGCTGCGCCTCAGGCGGCGAGCAGGATGGATCAACCCGGGTCCAGTAGTAGTCCAGTCCGGTCTCGCCCACGGCTACCACCCGGGGCTGGCGCACCAGCCACTCGAGCTCGGCACGATCGGCGTCAGTCATCACCGCGGTCCGGGTGGGATGCAGCGCCACGGCCGCGAACACCCGGTCGTCCCAGCTCGATGCCTGCTCCACCCAGTGCGCCGCAGGCATGTCGTCGGCCACCGTCACCACGGTTGCGACCCCCACCGCCGCGGCCCGATCCAGCGCCGCGCGAACCCCCGCCGGGTCGGTAGCCCCACAAGCGTCGAGGTGGGTGTGGGAGTCGACCACCGTCGCAGGCAACAGCGGCGGCGGGGGAGGCGGTAAACCGCTCGTGAGTGGCATTGAGTGCTAGAACACTGTTACGCACTCACGACTGGATCGGGGCCCACTCAGGACCCGATTCAGCCAGGGCGGGGTCGAGCTTGGTGAACAGCGGGGTGGGCTTGGCCAGCGGGCGGCCCACCTCGATCGGGACGCTGGCCCAGCGCGCCTGCTGTGCGGCGTAATCGCCGGTAAGCACGGGGTAGTCCGGTCCGCTGCCGGCGATGATTTCGCTGACCTGGGTGATCTCCGGCTGCGCCGCCCATACCCCGATACCGCCGAGCTGCTCGTGCACCCGCTGAGCGGCATGCGGCAGGAACGGGGTGAGCAGGGTGTTGGCGTCGGAGACGACCTGCAGCGCGGTGTGCAGGATGGTGTCCCGGCGCTGCGGATCGTCCTTGCGCTTCCACGGTTCCTGCTCGGACAGGTACTTGTTGGCCGTGCCTACCACCCGCATCGCCTCACTGATCGCAGCCTTGAACCGGTTGCGCTCCAGCAGCTCACCGACGGTGTGGAAGGCCCCCCGTGAGCTGACCAGCAGCTCGGAGTCGACAGCCTGCAGCGTGGCCGGCCGCGGTATTGAGCCGACGTTACGGTGCGCCATCGAGATCGAGCGGTTGACCAGGTTGCCCCACTCGTTGGCCAGCTCGAAGTTGATCCGGCGGACGAACTCGTCCCAGGTGAAGTCGGTGTCCTGAGTTTCGGGCCCAGCCACCGAGATGAAGTAGCGCAGGGTGTCGGGGCCGAACTCGCGGAGGAAGTCCCCGACGTAGATCACCGTGCCGCGGGAGGTGGAGAACTTCGAGCCGCTCATGGTGAGGAATTCGCTGGAGACGATCTCCGTCGGAAGGTTCAGGCTGCCGAATGGGCCGGGCTCGCCGCCCCGATCCCCGGCGCCGTTTTGCCCGAGCAGGGTCGCGGGCCAGATCACCGTATGGAACGTGATGTTGTCCTTGCCCATGAAGTAGTAGGAGCGCGCGTCCGGGTCACACCACCACTGCTGCCACGCGTCGGGTTGGCCGACGCGCTGGGCCCACTCCACCGACGCCGACAGGTAGCCCATGCACGCGTCGAACCACACGTAGAACCGCTTCATCGGCGCGTCTCTCCAGCCCTCCAGCGGCACCCGCACCCCCCAGTCCAGGTCTCGGGTGATCGGGCGCGGCCGCAGGTCGTCGAGCAGGTTCAGCGAGAACTTCAGCACATTGGTCCGCCACTCGGTGCGAGCCTGCAACCACGAACCGAGCGCACCGGTGAACGCGGGCAGGTCCAAAAACAGATGCTCGGTCTCGACGAACTCCGGCTTCTCGCCGTTGATGCGCGATCGGGGATTGATCAAGTCCGCTGGATCGAGCTGGTTGCCGCAGTTGTCGCACTGATCGCCGCGAGCGCCGTCGTAACCACAGATCGGGCAGGTGCCCTCGATGTAACGGTCGGGCAGAGTACGTCCGGTGGACGGGCTGATCGCACCGAGCGCGCTACGGGTAAGCACGTAGCCGTTGCGGTACAACGCCAGGAACACGTCCTGCACCACCCGGTGGTGGTTGGCCGTGGTGGTACGGGTGAACAGGTCATAGCACAGGCCCAAGCCCTGCAGATCGTCCACGATCATCCGGTTGTACTTGTCGGCGAGCTCGCGGGGCGTGACGCCCTCGGCGTCGGCCTGCACCTGGATCGGCGTGCCGTTCTCATCAGTTCCCGAGATCATGAGCACCTGGTTGCCGGCCATCCGCTGGTAACGGGAGAAGATGTCAGAGGGGACACCGAAACCGGATACGTGACCGATATGCCGCGGCCCGTTGGCGTATGGCCACGCCACGGCGGTGAGCACGGGTGCGTTCATAGCTCCCAGCCTATGGGGCCCGAACAACGACATATCCCTAGGCCCGACCCGATAGAGCGTCGAGGTGCCCGACGCTGCCTGCCGATTTAGCGGAACGCCTGGCCGGGTCCCCGCACGGCGTGGACAGCCAGCGGTTACCGTGCATGAACGTGGATGACCAGCCGCACGTCCAGGTGGCGATCATCGGCTTCGGGTTCGCCGGCTGGCCGGCTTCACCCATCCCCCGATCATGCAGGCGGTGGCGCTGCTTGCGCGGCTGTACCTGCGGCGCCAGGTGCCCAACGCGGTACTGCGGGCCGCGTTGACCCGGCATACGCGATGGGTTGCAAGCGAGTGGTGCGCTCGAGCACCCTTTATCCCACACTGAGCCGCGAGCACGTGGAGCTGGTCACCGAGGGGATCCCCGAGGTGCGCCAGCGCTCGGTGATCACGGCCGACGGCACCGAGCGCTACAACGAGCTGTCCACAGCCGCTTGGTAGAGGTCGCGTTTGGGAACGCCGTGCGCGGCCGCCACGGCGGCAACGGCCTCCTTGAGCCGCTCCCCCGCAGTGACCCGCTCGGTCACCTCGCCGACAAGGTCCGCTACCTCGGGTAGACCAACGGGTGGCGCACCCGAGAGCACGACGGTGATTTCGCCGCGCACGCCGCCAGCAGCCCACTGGGCAAGCACGCCCAGCCCACCACGGCGGATGTCCTCATAGGGTTTGGTCAGCTCCCGGCACACCACCGCCGCCCGGTCTTGTCCAAGCACCTCAGCCGCCTGGGCGAGCGTCGCAGCCAGCCGGTGCGGGGACTCGAAGAACACGCAGGTGCGCCGTTCGCCGGCGAGGTCGGACAGCCACCGCCAGCGGGGACCGGCCCGGCGCGGCGGGAATCCCTCGAAACAGAATCGTTCGCTGGGCAACCCGGAGACGGCCAGCGCGGTGGTCACCGCCGACGGGCCTGGCACGCAGGTGACCGGTAAGCCCTCCCGCACGCATGCCGCCACCAGCCGGAAGCCGGGATCTGACAGCACCGGCATCCCGGCGTCGGTCACCACCAGCACGAGCCCGCCGGCACGGATCGTCGCCAGCAGCCCGGGGATACGCGCCGCCTCCACCGCGTCGTAGTGCGAGACCACCCGCCCGGTGACCGTCACGCCCAGCGCCGCGGCCAGTGCCCGCAGCCGGCGGGTGTCCTCGGCAGCCACCACGTCCGCGTGCCCGAGCACCTCGATCAAGCGTGCCGAGGCGTCCCGGCAGTTGCCCAGCGGGGTAGCAGCTAGTACCAGTGCCCCGGAATCGGAGCCCGGAACGTCTTGCACGCCGCCAAGCTTACGATCAGCCCCGTGACGACGGTCCGGGAGGCGAGCCCCGACACCTCGATGGCCGGGTCGATTCCGCCGGTGCCGGCCAGGCCCGCTGGTCCGCTGCAGTGGCTGGCGCCGCGCCCGCTCACCGACCGGTGGCGAGGCTGGATCGTGACGCTGGGTTTGACCCTGGTCGCCGGCCTGGTGCGGCTGTGGAATCTGGGCCAACCCACCGACGGCGGCACCCCGGTGTTCGACGAGAAGCACTACGCGCCGCAGGCCTGGCAGATGCTCCGCAACGGCGGGGTCGAGGACAACCCCGGCTACGAGCTCGTCGTGCACCCGCCGCTGGGCAAGCAGCTCATCGCGCTGGGCGAGCTGCTGATGGGCTACAACGGCTGGGGATGGCGGCTGTCCGCGGCGGTGGCGGGCACGGTCTGCGTGTTGCTCATCGTACGGATCGTGCGCCGGATGACCCGGTCAACGCTGCTCGGCGGGATCGCTGGGGTGCTGCTCATCGCCGACGGCGTCAGCCACGTGCAGTCGCGGATCGGCATGCTTGACGTCTTCCTGGCGATGTTCGCCCTTGCGGCGTTCGGCTGCCTGGTCATCGACCGCGAGCAGGTGCACGTCCGGCTGGCCGTGGTGCTGCGAGAAGGTCGTATGGGCGACACCGACTTCGGGCCCCGGCTGGGAGTGCGCTGGTGGCGCTTCGGGGCCGGCGTGCTGCTCGGGCTGGCCTGCGCCACGAAGTGGTCCGGGATGTACTACCTGGTGGCGTTCGCCGTCATGAGCCTGTTGTGGGATGCCTGCGGGCGGCGCACCGCGGGGGTCCGCAGGCCTTGGGCCGGCACCGTGGCCCGAGACCTCGGGCCGGCGTCGTGGGCGATGGCATTGGTCCCGGTCGGGTCCTATCTTGCCGCTTGGTGGGCGTGGCTGGGCAGCGAGACCGGCATCGACCGGCACGTGGTGGGCAATGAGATCGGTACGGACGGTCTGTTCTCCTTCGTACCGGCAGCGCTGCGGGCGCTGTGGTACTACAGCGCGGCGGTGTTGAACTACCACGGGGGGCTGGTCACCCCCGCCGAGCCCCATCCGTGGGAGTCCAAACCATGGAGCTGGCCGATGGGACTTCGGCCGATGCTCTACTACTACGAGTCCGGTGCCGCTGCCGCTGGATGTGGACAGCAGGACTGCGTGTCCACGGTGATGCTGGTCGGCACACCGGCGCTGTGGTGGGTCGCGCTGCCGGTGCTGGGCTGGGCGTTGTGGCGGGCGGCCAGCGGACCGGACTGGCGCTACGCAGCAGCCCTGGTTGGCTACGCCGCTGGCTGGCTGCCCTGGTTTCTCAACATCCAGCGGCAGATGTACTTCTTCTACATGACGCCGGTGGCACCGTTCCTGGTCATCGCGGTCACCTTGGTGCTGGGCGAAGTACTCGGTCGGGCTCGAGATGGCGCCGAGCGTAAGGGCACCGGCCTGCTGGTGGTCTCGCTGTATATCGGTCTCGTGGTGGCCAACTTCGTGTGGCTCTGGCCGATTCTCACCGGTGGCTCGATCACTCCGGAGCACTGGCACGCCCAGCTGTGGTTGCCTTCCTGGCGCTGAGTCGCCCTCGGTTGCACGGTCGCGGCTGATCAAGCCAGCTGGATCGTGTCACCCGAGACCGTGACTTGGCGTTCTTCCAGCGGGCGTGACGCGGGACCGTTGACGACCGAACCGTCCGCGATGGCGAATTTGCTGCCATGGCAGGAACAGTCGATCGTCCCGGATGCCACCTTGCTCACCGTGCAGCCCTGGTGAGTGCAGACCGCCGAGAACGCCTTGAAGGTTCCCGCCTCCGGCTGGGTTACCACCACATTTTGATCGGCGAAGACCTCGCCGCCGCCCACTGGGATGTCAGAGGTGCTCGCCAGCGACTCGCCTGCCGGGCCTGCCGGCGGGGCGTCCGGCGCAGAAGGAGCTACCGGTTCCAGTGGGGCTTGCGGTGCCGGCTGAGCCGGATTCCCGTAACTGCTGCATGCGGCGAGCGCTACGGAGGCGGCCAGCACCCCCGTGCCCGCCACGACGGCGCGCCGGGTCATCTCAGGTCCTGGTGGGATGTGGTGGGACATCGTCACTCCTTGCTAATGGAGCCGGTAACTAGTCAATTTAGGGTCACAGCCGGGTCCACTGTAACTGAGTGGTTACTCACTGTCACCACGGGGACTAGAGGGTTACTCCGAAGGTTGTGAAGAACCACAACGACGAGGTCAGCCAGAGGCCGACAAGAGCGGAGAACACCACGCCACCGATGAGGGGGACCACCCAGTAGGGCAATCCGCGGCGGGTGAGCAGGAGCATCTTCGTGGTGAACGCACCGAAGAAGAAGCAGCCAAGCAATGAGTGGACCAGGACCCGTGGCGTAGCCGATTGAAAGCCTAGGGCGTACAAGCAGTGCACCAGGACGGGCACGGTAAGCAGCACCGCGAACCGGCCCGACCAACGATGCAACGTGGGGACCCAGGGCGGGCTCGGCAGCTTGCCCCACATCGCCTGCGCGGAGACAAGTTGAACGCCGGCGAGCAGGAACGCGCCGGTGGTCAGCCAGGCCTTGACCGCTTGCGCCCCGGAGAAACCGGCGATATTGATCGCGATCCCGGTTGGTTCGTGCAGCCGGCCGTACACCCCCAGCGCAACGGCCACTGCGGCCCCCACCGCGATTGGCACCAGGATCATCGTCGCGATGGAGGGAGGCGGCCGGTGGATCGCCACGGTGGGCTGACTCCGGGAGAAGGCCATCAGGGTTGGTCCTCCTCAGGCCGGTGGTCCACCGACGACTTTGGTATCACCGGTGACCCGTTGAGGGTCGAGCCGCGAACCATCGACGGTGAGGTCGGTGAGCGACTCCGGGTCAAGCAGCGGAGCTGGCTTTCGGATTCCATTGCGAGTCCAGATGCCCACCTGGCTGCCGTCTTGCAGCACGATCCAGCCGATCCGGTTGGAAACCCCGTTCGCCGTCGCGCTGCCCTGGTAAAGGCCTGCTGGCGAGCTTGCCAGCTGCGCGGAGTACGGCCATTGCTCGCCGTTCACCGACACCGTCCCGAATATCGCGTTGCCCTCAACCACGCCGGTCGCACTGGCGTCGCGGGCGCCCTGCGCGGTCAGGCGCCCGTCTGCGATCGTTCCCTGCAGCCAACTCTCAACCTGGCGGCCGTCGCAAAGGTAGGCGGCAACCTGATTGTCGCGGACCGCAATGGCGATCGTCGCCTCGTTGCCGCTGGTGCGCCCTGCATAGGTGACCTGCTGGGGGGCCGCCGGGGGTGCTTGTTCGGGGGCCGCGGGGGGAGCCTGTTCGGGGGCCGGTGGAGGAGCTTGTTCAGGGGCCGGTGGGAGAGCTTGCTGGGGCTCCGGCGGTGGAGGAACGGCCAGCGCACTGGGCGGCTCCTGGGTGGCAGCGGGTGCCGCTGCGGGTGAGGGTGCCCCGGTCTGGGCGGTCGTCGTCACGTTGAGTCCGATGAGGACGACGGCCAATGCAGCGACCGCGAGCAGCGTGATGATCGGACCACGGTTACTCCTATTTGCCCTTGCGCTGCGACGCGGGGAATCGACGCGAGAAATCTCTGCCACCAACCCGTCAGATCTCGATCACGCTGGGTGATTATAGGGACACATGCGGTAAGTCCGATATGACTTACTGCGATATTCTGACTACAAAGAGCACATAATGCCGCGCTCATCGATGGAGCCGCAGGGATCGTACCGGAACTGAGCAGTTGAGCAACCGTCCAAAAGTGGTTGGGCGCATCGTTCGAACCGCTTGCTGCTCGCATTCGAACCCCTCCTTATATAAGGAGGGAAACCGATGATCAACAGTAGCGAGCATGTCTTCGCCCGGAACAGCGACGTTCAGCGGCGCCAGCGGTACGGTGACATCGCTGCTGAACAGCCCGGTCATAAGGATTCGACCCGCACCAAACCCGTTCGGCGCAGCGTGGACCTATCCCCCGCTCACCACGCCAGGCTCACGCAGTGGTGCACCGAGACCGCCGACATAATCGGCACCGCTCGCGTGACCGGCCAGGACGTCATCCGGGCCCTGGTTGCTCGGCTGCTCATGGACGAGGCTCTCGCTGAGCGGATCCGAGCCGACCTCAGCATCGATATCTGAGCTAGCCGTGCTGGGGGGCTGCTAACTGCTGGCGCAGGAAGCTGACCGTGGTGTCCCAGGCCTTGGCGGCTTGGTGCCGAGCAGGTTCTGATCGTTGAAGGACGCGTGCCCCGCCGGGTAGAAGCGGAAATCCGGCTTGCGGTCGGACTGCCGTTCGATGGTAGCCGCGAGCTCACGCACCTGATCGGTGCTCTGCATCTCGTCCTGATCGCCGAAGTGGCCCAACAGCGGCGCGCAAAGATGCTCATAGCTCGGGTACGGCTCGCCGAGCACCCCGTAAAACGTCACCGCAGCGCCGATCTTGTCACCCTGCTCGGCAGCGAGCACCAGCACGAAACGCCGCCCATGCAGAAACCGACTGCGCCGATCGTGGAGCTGGTGACTGCGTCGTGGCCCAGCAGGTAATCCACCGCGCCGCCAAGGTCGCGGGTCGCCCGCTGCATGGGTAGCTCCTGCATGAGCTTGGCTGCCTCATCGGCGTCGTGAGTGGTGGCACCGCCAAAGAGATCGGGTGCCAGAGCGACGAATCCCTCGGCAGCCAGCCGGTTCGCCACGTCGGCGATGTGGCTGGTGAGCCCCCACCATTCTTGGATCACCACAACACCCGGACCGCTGCCCGACTCGGGCAGCGACAGGTAGCCGTGTGCGGTGGAACCGTACGGGCCCCACCACCCCGCGATCTGGGCACAGACTGCAGTTATCTGACGCGGTTCAGTGCAGTCTGTCTCCAGAACGCGGTTCAGCGCACCCGGCGGCCGGTCTCGGCGCTGGAGTACCCGCCGAGAGCCTCCACCGAGGCGCGGAACTTCTCGTCGGCCAGCAGCGTCCACAGCGGGGCCAGCACCTCGGAGTCGTAGGCGGCCCGGGTGACGACGAGGTCGTAGGGCTCCTGGGTGACGGGCACGAAGTCCAGTCCGAACGGCCGAGCGGCCGCGAGGATGCCCAGCCCCGCATCCGCTCGCCCCCCGGCCACCGCAGCTGCGACAGCCAGATGGGTGTGCTCCTCGCGCCGGTAGCCAGCCACATCGCCTGGCGCCATGCCGCGACGGCGCAGCTCCTGGTCCAGCAGCACCCGGGTGCCAGCGCCACGCTGCCGGTTGACATAGCGCAGTCCCGGACGGCTGAGGTCCTCAATGCCGGCGAGCCCCAGGGGATTACCAGCAGCGACGATCAGGCCCTGATCGCGATGCACCAGCCGGATCACGGCGAGATCGGCGACCGCGAGGGCATCACGGAAGACCCGCGGCAAGTAGGGCAGGGTGTACTCGCCGGTCTCGGGATCGAGCAGGTGGGAGCCGGCGAGGTGGCACAGCCCGTCGCGCAGCGCCACCAGCCCGCCCAGCGAGCCGACGTTGGACGACGCGAGCGTCACGCCCGGGTCGGTGCCGCGTAGCGCCGAGGCAGCCAGGTCCAGCATCAGATCGTGCGAACCGATCGCCACGATGGTGCGGTCGATCTCGGCCAGCCCGCGCAGCAACTGCACCTCGACGTCCGCGCCAGGGTGGTAACCCTCCAGCCCGGCCGGCACGACCAGCAACCCGTCAGCCCGCACCAGTGAGGTAAGCACCCCCGCACCGCGCGGCAGCGGGGTGGCCACGACCTGCCCGCCGACCCGCCCCAGCCGTACCCGCACCCAGTCGTCTTTCCCGAGCGGCGACGCCAGTTTGCGGGCCAGCCGGGCTCGGGCGGTGGGGCGGGTCGGCGTTGTGGTGCCTTGAAGGGCAGCCAACAGCGGTGCGGCGAAGATCTCGAAGGTCAGCGCCGCCGATACCGGATATCCGGGCGCACCGAGCACCGGCGTGGTGCCGGCGGTCCCGAGCACCACGGGATGCCCCGGGCGCACCGCCACACCGTGCACTGCCAGCGTGCCCACCCGGGCGACCACTGACGCAGTGTGATCCCCCCGGCCGGCACTCGATCCGGCGATGATCAGCACCAGGTCGGCGCGCTCAGCCGCGGTCAGCACCGTGGCCGCGATACGGTCGGGATCGTCCGGTTCGATGGGTAGTGACAGCACGTCGCAGCCGTGTTCACCGGCCTGGCCGGCGAGCATCAGTGAGTTGGTATCGGGGATCTCGCCGATGCGAGGCTCGGTGCCCAACGGGCGGATCTCGTCACCAGTAGGCAGCACCGCGACCACCGGGCGGCGGCGCACCAGGATTTCGGTGATGCCAGCTGCGGCGGCCGCTGCGATATCCACCGCGCGCAGCCGGTGGCCCTGCGGCAGCAACAGCTCCCCGGCAGCGACGTCCTCCCCGATGGAACGGACGTGCTGGTAGGGCGGCGTGGCCGCGATTAGTTCAGCACCCTCGCCACTGAGGTGGACGTGTTCGCGCATCACCACCGCATCCCGGCCCTCGGGCAGCGGGTCACCGGTATCAATGACGTCGAAGTCGGTCAACGTGACCGGTGCCGTCTCGCTGGCGCCCACGGTGTCCACCGCGCGCACTGCGATGCCGTCCATCCCTGCGGAGTCGAATGCCGGGGAGGACCGCCGGGCCCACACCGGCTCGGCCGTGACCCGCCCGATCACCTCGGCAAGGCTCAAGCGCTCGGTGCTCACCCGGTCCGGGCACCCTGCGGCTGCACAGGCGTCGCGCCATGCGTCCAACGCCTGGGCTGCCGGGACGTCACGGACGAACGGACTGCGCGGCACAGCTGGGACGTTACCCGGGCATAGCCCGGGACACCTCCGACCGGCCACCTGCGTCCATCTGGCTAGCTACTGGAGAAGTTCGGTGCCCCAAGAGCCGGGGCGAGAAACGACGGCGGCGGTGGCCCGCACCCAACGATGGGGTTCAGGCCACCGCCCACGACCTGCGGAGCTGGTAGCTACTTCAGCCAAAGAGGTTGAGGAGGTCGGTCTCGTCGTCGTACCGGCGGTAGTTGTTGCTACGGGATTCTTGCAGGCCGGTGAAGTAGTTGGGGTCATCGCGACCGCGAAAATCGTTATCGCAATGGGGGCCACAGTTACCGTAGTCGCGGTTGCTGCCCTGTCCGAAAATGTCAAAAATGTCCGTGATCCTCATGCCGGCTCCTTCGTATCGAGGTAGGCGCAATGGAAGCTGAACTTCGACCATGCTGGGCAATCGCGTGCAGCTACCTAAGCGCACGGATCTGCTGTCAGCCAGATTTCGATCCGTCGCTGGTATGTGCCGGAGATGTGTTCTCACGACGTAGTGCCGCTACCTCGACGCGGGCAGTGCCCCCCGGTTTGTCACACCGGCAGCTCGTCATCGCATAGTCAGCGAACCCAGGTGGTCTGAGCTGGCCTCCTTACTCCCCGTGGTCGAATGCATCTCGAACGTAAGCCATCTCACGAGGGATTTCAACGATAACTTAGTGTACATGACTGACTACTGTGAGTGGCTAAGTGCGGAAAGCTGTTCGCCGCGTTGAGAACCACAGGAGTGCCCGACACCGGCGTTCAGGCTGGTAGCAGGTGCAGACACGCACTCGTGACCGCTGTCGGCAGGCGAGAACGGGCGTCGGCAGACACCCGAACGACCGGCTGTATGCCGCTGGACCGCGTCGCGCTCGCACCGCGTCGTGGCCGTCCGTCTCGGGGAGTGAAGGTTGCTGTGGGTGATCGCGCACGCGGCGATCACGAAGGGGGTGTTGCGCCGGCGAGGGTGGGGGGATGGTGGAGGTGGTAGAGATGGGCGTACTGGTTATTTTTGGTGAGGAGTTCGGTGTGCGTGCCGGTTTCGGTGATGCGGCCGTTGTGGAGGTAAAGGATCTGGTCGGCGTCGGTGACGGTGAGCAGGTTATGGGAGATGATGATGGTGGTGCGCCCGGTGATAAGTCGGCGCAGTGGGGTCAGAATGCGTTGGCTGGCTTCAGCATCCAGACCGGTGGTGGGTTCATCGAGAAGCAGGATAGGCGCGTCGCGGATCATGGCGCGGGCAATGGCGATGCGTTGGCGTTGCCCGCCTGAGAGCAGCCGGCCACGTTGACCGACGCGGGTGTCATAGCCCTCGGGTAGCGCGGTGATGAACTCGTGGGCGTCGGCGGCTTTGGCCGCGGTGACGAGTTGTTCGTGGCTGGCGTCGGGGCGTCCGGCGCGGATGTTGTCGGCGATGGTGCCATCGAGCAGCAGGGTTTCTTGCAACACGATGGCGATGTTGGCGCGTAGTTGGTCGAGGTCTAGCTCGCGCAGGTCATGACCGTCCAGAGTGATCCGCCCGGTGGTGGGGTCATAAAACCGCAGCAGCAGTTTGAGCAGGGTGGTTTTCCCTGCCCCGCTGGCGCCGACGATGGCGGTCGTCTGGCCGGGTAGCGCGGTGAAACTGATCTGATTCAAGACGTCGCGTTGGGTGTCGGGATAGGTGAAGCTGACCCGTTCCAAGCGCAGCTGCCCGCGAGCACGGCCCAGCGAGATGGGGTGGGCCGGGGTGGTCACGGTGGGGCGCTGATCGAGCAGCTCGATGATCCGTTCAGCGGCAGCGGCGGCGGCGAACAATGAGGTCGACATCGCCCCCAGCCCTTGAACCGGGCCATAAAGCTGGGACAAGAACACCAAAAAGGCCAGCAACCCACCCAAGCTCAGGCGCCCGGCTGACAGCTCCCAGATGCCCACTCCCACGATGGTCAGCACGCCGGCGACCTGCACAAGGTCCACCAGGGGGGAAAACATCGCCCCCAGCCGGGTGGCGGCCAACCGGGCGTGCACGCTACCCATGCTTTGGGCCGCGAAGCGGTCAGACTCAGCGCCTTGGCGACCATAGGCCTGGATCAAGGTGGCGTTGCCCAGGCTTTCCTCAGCGACCACGGTGATCGACCCGGCGCGGGCCCTCACCTCCCGGGAGGCCACCTTGATGCGGCGGGCGAAGATGCGGGCCGCGGCCCAAAACACCGGGACCGCGATCAACGATGCCAGCGCCAGGCGCCAGTTCAGATAAAACAGCACCCCGGTGAACACCACGATCTTCATCAAATTCGCGATGATTCCGATGACCCCCGACAGCACCACACCCTCGATGGCGGCCACATCACCGGTCAGCCGGCTCAAGATGTCACCCAGACGACGGCGGTCGAAAAAACTCACCGACAACGTGTGCAGATGAGCGAACACCCTCGTCCGCATCCGATGCAGAAAGTTCTCCGCGATCCACGCCCCTAGATACTGGCCGATGAAACCCAAAAGACCCACCAGCAGCGTCACACCCACGAACGCCGCAGCCACCATCGGGAACGCGCTGAAATCCCGAGGAGCCAACACATCATCAACCAACACCTTGAACAACAAGATCGCGCCAGCATCCACCACCGGCCCCACGATGATCAATACCAACGACAGCCACAACCACCGCCAAAACGGCCGGGCATCAGGCCAAAACCGCCGGAAAACCTCCCGCAGGCTCGCCGCCGGAGCCGCCTCTACCAAACCCCCATCGTCACCCGACACCGGGCGAAACAGCGACCTCACCACCTCCCGCACAGCCACTCCATTCCATCGGGGTCTGGGCTTTATGGGCTTCACTCTACAAAGGGCCAGGAGGCGGATCTCAACCCGGGCACGGCGTCGGC
>JALZDU010000180.1 GCA_030862405.1 Actinomycetota bacterium
CCCACAACCTCGCTGCCGGCCCTGGCGAATCCAGATAACACGACCAGACTCATCGACTGCAAGAGTGATGCAGGCCAGCTCATCCCGCCCTGCGCTCCGGCGCCTGCGGCTGGGAAGCTCAAAAATCGGCGTTTGAGCAGGAAATGGCATGTTGCGTTGACGGGGAGCGGGTACGGCTGATCGGTGTGGTGCCCCGGTCAGATGCGAGGGCGAGTTCGGCGAAGGCCGCTCGAAGCCGGTGTGTGGGTCGAGTTCGACGCTGAGTTCGTAGTTGCCGCGGCGGATGTTCTGGACGAAGGCGTGCCCAGCGCTGATCACACGGGCCGAGCGGAGCCGTTTGAGGCCACGCATCGGCCTGAGCCGGGACTTGAGTCGTCCATGATCGGACTCGATCAGATTATTCGCGTACTGCTCCATGACATGACACGCAGACGGCAGCAACTCATCAAGCATCCGCGGGGGCCGGTGCCCGGTCGGTGCTCACCTCGCTCGGACGTGAGCCGTGCTCAAGGGCTCGGGTGAAGAACTGGCGGGTGGCCACTCGGCCCCGCTTGGCCGACACCAGCACGTCAATGACCTGCCCGAACTGGTCGATCGCGCGGTAGAGACAGATCCACCGCCCGGCAACTTGACATATGTTTCGTCAACAAACCATCGATCCCCGGGGATGCGCCGGCAGGGGCGTGCCGCGTCGATCAGCAGTGGGGTGAACCGCTGCACCCAGCGGTAGACGGTGACATGATCAACCGCGATGCCACGCTCAGCCAGCAGCTCCTCCACATCGCGGTACGAGAGGCCATAACGCAGGTACCAGCGCACCGCGATGATGATCACATCTCGTGGAAATCGGAACCCAGCAAAGCTCGCGGGAACAAGGACCGCCGCCGGCTTGCGTCGTCAGGCAGCTGCGTGCTCCGCCGCAAGCGGATCGATCAGCGGACTGCGTTAGCCGCTGCTATACGACCTGCCGCTTTGTGGTGAGATCGCTGGGGGTGTCGCGCCTGTCGACCGCGACGTTGGGGACGTGGGGCAAGCGTGGCCCGACCGTTTAGCGGGAGTCGATCTGGCGGGTGCGGGTGAGCACTTCCTGCAGTAGCTGCTCGGGTGGGACGCGATGTATGCGCGGGCCAGCTCTTCGACGCTGAGGTCCATCAGCTCCAGGGTGGTCGACCAACGTCGCTGGTCTGTGCTCGGACGGTGCGCTTCAGCAGCTGCGTGGGCTGCCCGTGCGGTAGCAGCGCCCCCGCCGGGCGTCCAAGGCCGCCCCAAACTGGGTGGCGGTCTTCGCGCGGTAGCCGGTTCGATGTGGTGCGCGTAGCCTCTATGCACGTGCGCCTGCACGGCCAGACGAGTCACATACAGCCTAGCGTCAGCACCCCTCTGTGCGAGCTCGGCGGCGAAGTCCGCCCCCTTGCTGCTCATTTCACGCTCCCGTTGTTGCCTGCTCGGCCGCCTCTACTAAACGCGGCACTAAGAGCGTTTGGCCTGTTTCGTTCTGGCGCGCCGGTGGTCACCTGATGAGCGCCCCCCGCAACGACAATCGGCGCGCGATCCCCGCCCACTGCTCCACCCACGGCGGCCCGGCCGGATTCACCAACCTTGTGGTCCGCAAGCTTGATGGCATCATCGAACTGGATCCTCACGTCGACCGCTCCTGTGTGATCACATTGGGCGAGGACGAGGCGCGGGTGCTGTTCGAGGCGCTGCGGGAGTGGCTGGGGTGACCAACACGTCACCCGTGGTTCATTGGACACTGTTGCATTAAGGGGACGGGCGTCCTCGCTACCCACCAAAGTTGGGGAGTCTGGCCCCTCAGGCACGTTGGGTCGGCGAGTCGATCGCTTGCTGCAACTGTGCCGTCCCACTGGTCTCCTTGTAGGGCTCGTTGACCGGGCTGCTCGGCTCGTTTGCGCAAGGCTTGCCATGCAGCACAAGCCGGTGTCCGTCACTATTGGATCCCACGCCGCGGCGGGAACTGGGGGTTGTACCGCCGCGGCGCGGGGACCGCCGGACCGAGGGTGAGCTGCCCGGCGGAGTCTCTATGGGCTTGTCGGTGCGGGGCTGTCAGTGCTCTTGGTGTTTACAGCTCAGACGCTAGAAGCACCCCCTTAGGGGTGGCTTCATGTTCGCTTCACGGTTTCTTAAAGCGTCCGGCAGTAGGCGGGTGTGGGCGTGTCGGCACGTGGTTGCGGCGCGGAACACCTTCATGATCACGACGACGACAGCCAGTGGTCATCGAGGCGTTTCGTCCTGGGAAGTGTTATCCCCGGTAGGTTATGGGGCTCGGTTAGCTTCACCGGCGCGGAAGATCGGGTCGCAGGGTGGGCAGCGCCGCGGGCCAGCAGGGGCCGCTCGTGCACGGTGGCAACCGTCGATAGCACGGCGCCGTATCGGGCCTTGAGCACGCCCGGAGGGTGTCGCCCTCACGGTGGGTTCGCCAACCTGGATGGCGAGCAAGCGCGATGGCGCGAGAGCTTGACCCGCGTATTGATGGCTCCTGCATGGTTATCCTCGACGAGGACGGGCTGTGGCTCCGCGATTGCGGCTGACCGAGTGGTTCAGATGAGCTGGTATCTGCAATCGATGGGTGGTCACGACACGTGCTGGGGGCTTTGCGGTCCGCGGGTAGTCGTCGCCATAGTCCTCGCGGACTGCCACCCCATGAGCTGCGTGCGCGTCGTCGCGTTCTGATTAACATGAATTGTGTGACCTCGGAGGTGTCCTTCGCCTAGCCCAGGGCGTGAGTAAATCAGCGCCTACCCAACCGTGGAGATCAAGCAGGCAAATGTGTAGGCCACTTCCTGCAGCTGAGCCGCCCGAGTGGCCATGTCAGTGCATTTCCGCTGGCGCGTCAGCCATAGTCATTCCCCGTAGAACTCCGCAAGCTCACGATCAACTACGTGCGGCGTGCTGTTGGCGTGCTATTAGCCCCGGTAAACCACGGTCTCTGACCACGCGTCTGGTGCAGTCTTCCAAGCTGGCCTCACGTGCGATCGTCATTAGTGAGTCGTCACCAGAAACAGTGCGACAAGTTTGCACGTGTCGATCCGCCCGGGACGTGCGGCCGAGTCAACAGTTGAGTTGGCACATAGCCGTGCGAATGATCTCAGCGAATGGTTGATCGCGTTACCGTCTACCGCTGGGGTGCAGCGGTTCACCCCGCTGCTGATCGACGCGGCATGACCTGCCGGCACGTTCCCGGGGATCAATGGTTTGTGGATGAAACGTATGTCAAGGTTTTCGGCGGTGGGTTTGTCTGTACCGGGCGATCGACCAGTGGCCACTACGAAACTCAGCGTGGAACTCGACCCTTGGCATCGGCTCCCAGCGGCCTTCGCCCGAACTCGCCCTCGCCATCTGATCGGGCCACCACCCGAACAGCCGTAGCCGCTACCGGTCAACGCAACAATGCCCCGCGAGGAGATCCTTGTGCGGCATAGGCCGCGTAGGGTCAGGGTTGGTCAGCGAGCGCAAACACGATCATGTGAGGCAGCCGGGATGCCTCATCCCGCCCGACGACTGAATACCTATGCATTTCAGCCCGCTGCCGGCAACAACCGCTGTGCGGGCGGTGGACACCGGGCATGAGCGGCGACGGATGCGTCACGGCCGGCGTTGCCGCTGCTGAACTGGGTCCTCGAGCGCGCACGCCGCAGAGTTCGCGTCACTGACGGTGGCCTGCGAACCAACTGGTCACCGGTGGCGGGTGCTCGACCTGTGTTTTGCCGATGCAACAGTCCGGTTCATGTCCCGTCACCGGTCTACTCGGTGCCCACGAAGGTGAACGCCAGAACCGCTCCGGGATTGTCGAGACTCTCGGTGGAGGGTCCGGACTGGGGTCCGGCCAGGCCAGGCTGTCGGTGGCGATATAGACCGTGCGATTGTCCGGACTGAGCGCCAGGTCCCGGTAGCGGTTTGTGGTCTTGAAATACTGCGTGATATCGCCTCGGACCGAGCCGCCGTCCTGGGTGAGCTTCAGGCAATAAAGCGAACCGTTTTTCAGGCTGGTGACTAAAAGAGAGTTGTGCCAGCTCGCGATCCCGCCGTTGTCTGCTGGCACGAAGTCAATACTGGAGGGCGCGATCGAGGGCCAGCAGATGTAGAGCGGTTCCCCGCAGGCGGGGTCTTGGAAGTTGTATCCGTTCGGGACTGTGTAGAGTGTTTTCAGGGGCTCGACATAGTCTGGGCTGCTCCAGGCAGTCTCACTTCGCTGGGGTACGGATGGCGGGATGACGGAGTCACTGTACTTGAGGCTGGGACACGGCGGTGTGGTTGAGGCCGACCAGTTGGCGTACACATACGATTGGTCATCTTTGAAACCGGACACGTACGGCCAGCCGTAGTTCTTTCCAGCCTGGATCAAGTTGACCTCATCGTCGCTTTTCGGGCCATGTTCTGATGAGAAGAGCCGACCTCCTGACGCGAACACGAGACCCTGCGGATTTCGATGTCCATAGGAGTAAACGTGGCTACGCACTCCACTGATTACCGGGTTATCGGACGGAATGCTCCCGTCGAGATTAAGCCTCAGGATCTTCCCGGCATATGTTGACCAATCCCGTGCACTGACTGCGTCTGCAGTGGGAAGGTCTTGCGCTCGGATCGGATTGCAGAAGTGCTCACCTTGGTTGTTTTCCTGGTCCGCGGTCGAGTAGTACAGCCGCTGGTCGTGCCCGATCAGCAGTCGGCCTGCATTGTGAGCGTTGCTGGCCGGTAAACCCGCGATCAAGTCCACGGGATGGCTCAACGTTTTTGTTGCTGGATCATAGGTATAGCGCGCTATCTTTGCGCGGGGATCGACGGGGTCGTCACGGCGAGCATTGTAAGTATAGGCGAGATACACGTAGTTGTTTTCGACGCCGACCAGGAAGCCGGGATGAAACGCCATGCCGAGCAGGCCATCCTGACGGCGGTCGCTAATGTAAACATCAGGAATAGTAATTACGGTGGTCTTCGACCCGTCCGAGGGATTCACTCGAACCACTCTCTTGCCGCTCTTCTCGGTCACCCAGAGAAAACCGTCAGGACCCCATATGAGCTCCCAGGGGTCGACCAAACCGGTGGCCAGCACCCGGAATGCAAACGACTCGTTTGGGCTCGGTCCCGCAAACCGGACCTCCTGAGACGACGTACAACTTGTCATTGACACCAAAACCAGGGTCACAATAGTCACAAACCGCTTCATGACGGATCCGTCGCTCGCTGTAGCAGCCCAGAGTTGACCGTCGCAGTGTCGCCGAACTGCACGACGCGCGGTTGCCCCGTCGAGCTGGTCAAGCCGTGGAAAGTCGGCTGGGTCATGCCGCTCCTTGCCTGCGCATCGCAGTCGTCAGCAGGCCATACGCCCGCGTTCCAGCGTCGTGATCATGCACCAACCCCTAAGCAGGACAACGGTGTCAACGGTGACAGACGTACCGATCCGAAGACTGGGAATGATGGCCGCACACGATCGGCTGCGTGCGCCGCTATTGGGTAGGGACGATGTCGACTGCCAGATCACCCGCGACACACTCACCCAGGTCACCCTGGCTAACGTGGTCGGCGCCAGCACCACGCGATGCTAGCTCGCGGCAGGCGGTGCGAATCGGCAGGTCACTTACCTTTGCAGTTTAGGTTCTGCCAACAGCTCTTGATTCCCAACGTCTTTACCGCGCCCGGTGACCTGAGCCCAATGCTCGACAACCTTGCCGCGGGTTGACCGGAACCATCCTCAGAGACCTTCTCATGCCGACTTCGCTGCCTCACCAGCGGGCCAGGACGCGACAGGGCCCACCGGAGCCCTGTTCCCACGGCACGATCCCCACGATCGCTTCTGCGCCGCGCGGTGGGATCTGCCCCAGGTTGGCAAGGTTCTCCAGGCCATACCGGTCGGCCCCGAGGAGTCGCTTGTGGACGGGAAAATCGGTCGACGCCCCGATGTCCAGGCTCAGCGTGTCGACTCCCAGGGCGAGGATGCCACGTTGCTCCAGCAGCCACTCGACGGCCTCCAGACCCAACCCCGGGAAGTGCAGCCTGCCGTCCGGACTCGGGTTGCGGTACGCGGCCGGGTCGTGCACCCGCCGCTCCCATCCCGAGTACATACATACGACGGCGCGGTCGGGGATGCGGCCGTGGCGGCGCTCGTAGTCGCGCAGGTCGCGGAGCTCCACCATGGCATCGGGATTTTGTTCGGCCCGGCCGGAGATGTCGATCACCGCGATGGGGGCGAACATCTCCTCCGGATCAAGCTCGGGGACCAGCCGACCACCGGGGACAACGTGTCCCGGCGCGTCCAGGTGGGTGCCCATGTGCTCTGCGAACGACCAAGCCTGGACGTAGAAGCCGGTGTCCTCGATCCCGGCAACCGTGCGTCGCCCCGGGGGGTCACCAGCATAGACAGGAAAGCCGGCTCGAAAAACGTGGGTCAGGTCCCGTACCGTCCCGAGCCGACGGGACGCGGCCTGGGCGCAGGCAGCCGGCATGGTCACGGTGGCTGCCGCGGCGGCGGCGCCAACCAGTGCGGCTCGCCGAGAGAAGCTGCCCGTCGGCCCGTCGGGACGGGCAGCGGTGGCGTCGGCTTCCTGGTGCACAGCGTGGAATGTCCCCGACAGACACATGGATAGATCTTTTCACAGGGAAGCTGGGGCGTGGCCAGTTTCAGTGCGCAGCTGCAGCCGCTGGCCATATCGCAGGCACCAGTCACCCCGGAGGACTTGCACACTAACCACACGCCTGCTACTCCACGGCATGAAGCCGCTCAAGCAGGAAGAGACTCGTTTCGAACTGCCATACCCAGCACGTCTAGGACGCGAAGTTCTGCCGGGGGTCCTTCGAATCGATCAGGTTTCACATCGCGACCAAAACCCATCTGCCTACCGCATGCCGCGTCCAACCCCCGGCCCCGCTGCTTGTGCCGGCGCGCGGATACCGTCATGAGATGGCCATGGCCCGTAGCGCTGGAGTGCTGCTGTTTCGCATCACTTCGTCGGGTCACGTTGACGTGCTGCTGGGTCACATGGGTGGGCCGTTTCACGCGCACCGCGACGATGGCGCGTGGTCGATTCCTAAAGGCGAGTACACCGCGGATGAGGATCCCCGTATGGCAGCAGCCCGGGAGTTCGAGGAGGAGCTGGGTGCACCGCTTCCAGCCGGTCGGGAGATTGAACTGGGTACGAGCCGCCTGCCCAGCGGCAAGCGGCTCATTGTCTACGCCGTCGAGTCCGACTTCGACGCCAGGCAGGCCCGGAGCAATACCTTCGAGTTGGAGTGGCCGCCGGGATCCGGCCAAATCCGCAACTTCCCC
>JALZDU010000194.1 GCA_030862405.1 Actinomycetota bacterium
GCTCGCGGGTGTTGGGACGCCAGGAGACCTCCGACCCGGTGCGACACCTCGGGGTGCGGGTGTTCGCCGCCTTGGCCCGCGCGCTGACCCGCCAGCGGCTGACTGACACCTCGTTCGGCTTTCGCGCAATGAATGCTGAAGTCACTGATGTTGTCACGCTGGCGCAGGCGCAGTATCAGGCCTCGGAGCTGCTGTTGGGGGTGATCTCGCACGGTTTCCGGGTCGTGGAGCAGCCGATGACGATGCGGGCCCGCGCTGCGGGTGAGACCAAGAAGGGCAACAACCTGTTGTATGGGATGCGCTACGCGCGGGTGATGGTGGGCACCTGGTGGCGGGAGCGCTCGATCCGCCGCAGCGTGGCTTCATCACGGCCAAAGACCAGCCGGTCCAGCAGCGTGAACTTGAGTATGAAGAACGGCAGGTAGCTGGCGTTGAAGGCCACCGCGACGACGAGAGTGCGTAACGCGCGGTCATCGATGGCCTGGCCGATCAATCGGTCGACGCCGGTGGTCATACCGATCGCCACCAGGCCGCTGATGATGATCACCGTCAGGTAGGGCACCAGTTCCCGGCGTATCAGCACTGGGCCGCCGCGACGCCACGTCCAGAACCGGTGGATAAGGAAGTTCGGCACCACACCGGCGACGAAGGCCACCATCCCGGAGACCATGGCCGACGCCGCTGCAACCCCGAAGAGCAGCACGAACGCCAGCTGGCTGCATGCGGTGGACACTGCCGTGCCCGCAGCGAACCGGGTGAACAACCGCGCTAGCGGCGAACTGGCGAGCCGTCGGAGCACCTCTGCATCTTCGCAGACCGGCATCGGCGTACCAGAGGTAGCCGCTGTTGGCGCTCGCGCCGTCCATCTGATAGGCAAATGCGTCCACTAACCCCGGTTACCCCGGCAGGAGGCAACACGGTGCGGATCCTCGTTCTCGGCGGTGACGGTTACCTCGGCTGGCCGACTGCGCTGCACCTCTCGGACTGGGGCCACGATGTTGCCGTGCTGGACAACTTCGCCCGCCGTGCCTACGACAACGAGCTGGGCCTGCAAAGCCTGGTGCCCATCCAGCCGTTGCGTCACCGGGTACAGGCGTGGCGCGATGTCTCCGGCCACCAACTCGAACTCTTTGTCGGAGACCTGTGCGATGCTGAGTTCACCCTCGACACGGTCCAGCGTTTTCGTCCTGATGCGATCGTGCATTATGCCGAGCAGCGTTCTGCCCCGTATTCGATGATCGACCGTAAGCACGCGGTGTATACCCAGTCGAACAACGTGATCGGGACCCTGAATGTGATGTTCGCGATCGCCGAGGTGGATCGTGATATCCACCTGGTCAAGCTCGGCACCATGGGGGAGTACGGCACGCCGAACATCGACATCGAGGAGGGCTGGCTGACCGTCGAGCACAACGGTAGAACCGATCGGATGCTCTATCCTAAGAAGCCGGGCTCCTTCTACCACCTT
The DNA here is from genome assembly GCA_030862405.1 of Actinomycetota bacterium. Taxonomy (GTDB): domain Bacteria; phylum Actinomycetota; class Actinomycetes; order Mycobacteriales; family Pseudonocardiaceae. The sequence goes on from JALZDU010000194.1 coordinate 1,469, forward strand.
ACGAAGGTGCATGACAGCCACAACATCGAGTTCGGTTGCCGGATTTGGGGATTGCGGGCGACCGATCTCAACCAGGGTGTGGTCTACGGCCAGCAGACTGAACAGACCGCGCGGGACGCCCGGCTGGCCACTCGGCTCGACTACGATGCCGTCTTCGGCACAGTGCTCAACCGATTCGTCATTCAGGCGGTGCTCGGGCACCCGCTGACCGTCTACGGGGCAGGTGGCCAGACCAGGGGAATCATCGACATCCGGGACACTGTCGAGTGCATCCGGCTGGCCTGCGAGAATCCGGCCGATCCTGGCGAGTTCCGGGTATTCAATCAGATCACCGAGACGATGTCGGTCGCCGATATCGCCAAGACCGTGTCGGTCAGCTTTCCCGGGAACGTGGAGATCGAGTATCTGGACAATCCCAGGGTAGAACTCGACGCACACTACTACAATGTGGTACACGCTGGCCTGTTGGATCTGGGCTTGGCACCGCACCTACTCTCCGAGACGCTCATCGATTCCCTGTTCGGCATCGTCAAGCAACACATCGCCCGAGCCGACCTATCCACCATGCGCCCCACAGTAGATTGGCGCTCCACCACCAACCCACCGCGCTAACCTCTGGCACCTGCCTCCGCCCCCGCGTTCTGGATGCAGACTGCTGTAAACAGGCATGCATTTAATGCAGTCTGCAGCCAGAACGCGGTAAGGGTGGGTTTACGAGAGGAGCTCGTGGTAAAGGTCAACGGTGCGGTCGGCAACTGCTGACCAGGAAAACTCAGTGACGGCTCGCTTGCGTCCGGCCTGGCCCATTGCTGTGACCAGGTCCGGATTGGCCAGTAGGTCATTGACGCGGTGGGCGAGGTCTCGCTGAAACCGTTCGGGGTCGTGCTCGTCGTAAGGCACCAGCAAACCGGTGACGCCGTCGTCGACGACCTCCGGGATCCCACCGACGGCCGAGGCGACCACCGCGGTACCGCACGCCATTGCCTCGAGATTGACGATTCCCAAAGGCTCGTAAACCGAGGGGCAGGCGAACACGGTTGCCGCGGAAAGCACCTGACGAACGTCAGCGGTGGACAGCATGTCCGCCACCCAGATGACACCGGGGCGGGCTGCGGACAGCGCCGCCACGGCGGTGCGGGTCTCGATTTCGATCTCTGACGTATCTGGCGCGCCCGCACACAGCAGCAACTGGACTCCCGCATCGATGTGCTGCGCTGCCGCCAGCAGGTGCCCGACCCCTTTCTGCCGGGTGATCCGTCCCACGAAGGCGACGATCGGCCGCGCCGGGTCGGCACCGAGCCGGCGAATCACGTCGGTCTCCTCGACCGGGCGGTAGGTGTTGGTATCGATGCCGTTGCGCACGACGTGCACGCGCTCGGGGTGCACGGTCGGGTAGCAGTCCAACACGTCGGCTCGCATGCCATCGCTGACCGCGATGACCGCATCGGCGTGCTCGTAGGTCGTACGTTCCACCCAGGAGGACACTCGGTAGCCACCGCCGAGCTGCTCGGCCTTCCATGGCCTCCGGGGTTCCAGGGAATGCGCCGTGACCACGTGCGGCACGCCGTACAAGGTCCGAGCCAGGTGACCTGCCAGGTTGGCATACCAGGTATGCGAGTGGACCAGGTCCACCCCATCCAGTGCATCGGCCATGGCGAGGTCCACCGACAGGGTTTGTAACGCAGGGTTGGCAGCAGCGAGCCCTGGCGCAACAGTGTGGTTGTGCACCCGCAGGTGCGGCGTCTGCGGACGGGGGGCGCCGAAGCAGTGCACCTCGACCTGACACCGCTGGCGCAACTCGGACACCAGGTGCCCAACGTGGACCCCGGCGCCGCCGTATACCTCGGGCGGATATTCCCGGGTCAGGAGTCCGATACGCACGCCGCGTCACGCTAGCGTCCTGACGTCGAACCCCAGCGATCAACCCCGCAATGAAGCCCATGAAGCCCTGGCAATGAACGCCTGGCAATGAACACAGGTATGAACACTTAATGACCGGCGGCGGGCGTCACGTGGCTCGGCCGCCTAACCGAGGCTAGGGTGACATATTGTGAAGGGGCAGCCGCACGTGCTGGGAATCGTTCTTGCCGGCGGTGAGGGTAAGCGGTTGTGGCCGCTCACCGCTGACCGGGCCAAACCAGCCGTGCCGTTCGGCGGCAACTACCGTTTGATCGACTTCGTCCTGTCCAACCTGGTCAACGCCGGATACATCCGAATCTGTGTGCTCACGCAGTACAAGTCGCACTCGCTGGACCGGCACATCACCACGACGTGGCGGCTGTCGTCGATGCTGGGGCAGTACATTACCCCCGTTCCCGCACAGCAGCGGCTCGGCCCGCGCTGGTACACGGGCAGTGCGGACGCGATTTACCAGTCGCTCAACCTGGTCTATGACGAGCGGCCCGAATACATCGTCGTCTTCGGTGCCGACCACGTGTACCGGATGGACCCGTCGCAGATGGTTGCTCAGCACATCGCCACCGGCGCGGGCGTGACCGTCGCCGGGATCCGGATGCCGCGTGACCAGGCCGGCGCCTTCGGGTGTATCGGTGCTGACGCCTCCGGTCGGATCACTGAGTTCTTGGAGAAGCCGGCTGATCCACCGGGAACACCGGACGACCCAGACGTGACCTTCGCGTCGATGGGTAACTACGTGTTCACCAGCGACCATTTGCTCTCGGCGCTGCGCGCGGACAGCGCTAACCACGATTCCGATCATGACATGGGCGGTGACGTGATCCCGATGCTCGCCGATGCCGGGGAAGCCGCGGTCTATGACTTCGCTGACAACGTGGTACCCGGTGCCACCGATCGAGACTGTGGTTACTGGCGCGACGTCGGCACGCTGGACACCTACTACGAGTCGCACATGGATCTGGTGTCGGTGCATCCGGTGTTCAATCTCTACAACCAGACATGGCCGATTCGCACCTCGATGCCTCCGCTGCCGCCGGCGAAATTCGTCCAGGGCGGCACCGCCCAGGAGTCGATCGTGGGAGCGGGCTCCATCGTGTCGGCCGCGCTGGTGAACCATTCGGTGCTCTCCGGCGATGTCGTGGTGGAGGCCGGCGCCCATGTCGAGGGCAGCGTGCTGCTGCCTGGTGTCCGGGTCGGCAAGGGTGCTGTGGTACGTCGCGCGATTCTGGACAAGAACGTGGTGATACCCGACGGTGCCCAGGTAGGCGTGGACCCGGAGCTGGACCGGGAGCGCTACACCGTCAGCGGTGGTGGCGTGGTGGTGCTCGGCAAGGGCGCTCACGCCGAGTAGCCGCTGGCGTTAGTCTGGCGGAGGTGCGGACCGTACCTTCATGGGCTGTGCTGTCCGCGAGCTGCGCGCCGGTGCTGCTGATCGGCGGTTGGCAACTCGCAGCTGCTCGGCAGCCGGGGGGTTTCGACCCGGTGATCCACACGATCAGCGCGCTGGCTGCCCGCGGCGCCACCGACCGCTGGATCATGACCACGGCGCTGGTCGGCGTCGGAGTGTGCCATGTGATCACGGCTGCGGGGTTGCGTTCGGCAGCCGTTGCCGGTCGTCTGCTGTTCGCCACCGGCGGGGCTGCCACGGTCTTGCTGGCCGCGTTGCCGCAACCGCTCGCTGGCGACTCGACTGCGCACATCGCCACCGCAGCGGTCATCTTTCCCGCGCTGTCGTTGTGGCCCGCGCTGGCGTGGCGGCGCGGTGGTCAGCCCGGTCCGGCCGTCTGGTTGGTTGCGGCTTCAGGCTTGCTCGGGCTGCTCGGCTGGTTCGCGTTCGAGAACTTCGGTGGTGGCCCGCGAATCGGGTTGTCGGAGCGGGTGCTTGCCGGTGCTCAGGCGATATGGCCGCTGGTCGCGGTGCTGCTGGCGCGCCGCCGCTCGCTCCATCGATGACCCAACCAGCCCATGCCCCGGTAGGCTGCATCCGATCAACGCTGGGAGACCACATGACCACCCGTGACGAGGCGTCTGACCCAAAGCCGGTCGACACAGCGCCGGCTGACCCGCTCAGTGCGGCGATCGTCGGATACTACGACGAAACCTGGCTCGACTACCGCATGCTGTGGCTCAACTCCGATAACCTCTCAGTCCATTTCGGTTACACCGATGCCAGCACCCGTGGTCACGCCGACGCGCTGAAGAACATGAATCGGGTGCTGGCGGCGCGGGTCAAGATCCGGCCCGGTGAGCGTGTCCTGGATGCGGGTTGCGGGGTCGGCGGCAGCAGTCTGTGGCTGGCCAAGGAGTGCGGTGCCGAGGTCGTCGGGATCACGCTGGCCGCCAAGCAGGTCGCGATGGCGCAAGGCCACGCCGCTCGACGTGGGCTGGCTGACCGTGCCCGCTTCGAACAGGCCGACTTCACCACGACCCCCTTCCCGGATGCGAATTTCGACGTCGTGTGGGCAGTGGAGAGCCTGTGCCACGCACCCCGCAAAGCAGCTTTTTACCAGGAGGCTGCCCGGCTGCTGCGTCCCGGCGGGCGGGTGGTCGTCGCCGACTTCGTCAGGACGGCCCGCCCGCTCGACCAGACTGGTGAGCGGCTACTACACGAATGGCTGGATGGCTGGGCAGTTTCCGACATCGATACCCCCGAGGAACATCTAGTGAATCTGACCGAATCCGGATTCGTCGATGCCCAGCTCGATGACGTGACCGCACACACCCGACCGTCCTTGCGCCGGCTGTATCGCATGGCGTATTGGACATACCCCCTGGCGGTATTCGGCCGCATGACGGGTATTCGCTCCGCCGTCCAGCACGGCAACGTGATTGCTTCGATACGCCAGTACCAGGCCCTGCGGCACGGAGCGTGGTTCTACAGCATCCTCTCGGCCAACAAACAAGCCGCGGACCATTGAATTCGCTCGTCGCACTGGTGAGGTCCAAGCCCAAACTCGACCATCCCCCTGAGCCCACAACAATGATATGCATCCATGTGGCTGCTGGATGAGGTTCGTTATGACGTGCGTAGGGCCAGCAGGAGGCCGTCGCCTAAGGGGAGCATCAACGGCACCAGGGTCTCGTCGTTGCGGACCATGGCGCCGACCTCGCGCAGTGCCAGGGAGGAAGGATCCCGGAATGCCGGATCGGCTACCTTGCCACGCCACAAGGCATTGTCGAATGCGATCACTCCACCGGTGCGCAGCAATCGCGCGCCAATTTCCAGGTAGCGCGGGTACTCCGATTTGGCGGCATCGACGAATACCAGGTCATAGCCGCGGTCGGTCAGCCGGGGCAGCACCTCCAGAGCCTGGCCCATGATCAGCCGATAGCGCGACGGTGGAAACCCGGCCTCGGCGAAAGCCTGACGGGCGGCGCGCTGGTGCTCAGGTTCAACGTCGATAGAGGTGAGCACGCCGTCATGAGCCATCCCACGCAGCAGCCATAACCCGCTGGTGCCCGCACCGGTACCGACCTCGACCACGGCGCGGGCGGACAGTGCGCTGGCCAGAAATCGCAGCGCGGCTCCCCCACCCGGTTCGATCGGGGTGCAGCCCAGCTCGTGGCCGCGCTCGCGTGCGGTGGTAAGCACCGAGTCCTCGGTGACGAACTTCTCCACGTACTGGCGCACGGCGCTATCGGCCGGGGCAGGCGGCCCGCCTGTCGTGCCGGTCGACATCACAGTGCGTAGCGTAGCGCCGCGGTACGGGGCTTCGGGGCGGTGGCGCGCCAGCACGGTGCTTTTCCGTATCAGGGTCACTCTCAGGATCCTCTTACCTGATGCTTACTTGGGGCACACGCTGATCCGCCATCATCAACGTGAGTACTCAACACGAATCTCAAGACGAAACATTCACGGCGGCTCCGGTGTTGGATTGTCTGACGTGGGCTGTCACTGATCCGGAGGTGCAAGACACAACCGATGGCCACCGAGACCCGCTTCTGCGCGCCTGCTGCTCCCGGGAACCCGATCGCCCTGGGCACAGCTGGGGACGACACGCACGCTACCGAGGGCTGGGCACCACCGTCCTGGGACCAGGTGGTTCGAGATCACGCCGACCGGGTCTACCGGCTGGCTTACCGCCTGTCCGGCAATCCACACGACGCCGAAGACCTCACCCAGGAGACGTTCATCCGGGTCTTCCGCAGCTTGGGTTCCTACAAACCCGGCACGTTCGAGGGTTGGCTGCACCGGATCACGACCAACCTGTTCCTGGACATGGTGCGGCGACGTTCCCGGCTGCGGATGGAAGGCCTGCCCGAGGACACCGACCGATTGGTCGGTGACGGCCTCAGCCCGGAGCAGGTCTATGCCGAGACCCACCTCGATCCGGACCTGCAGCAGGCCCTGGACGATCTCCCTCCGGAGTTCCGGGCAGCCGTCGTACTCTGTGATATCGAGGGCCTGTCTTACGAGGAGATCGGCGCTACGCTCGGGGTAAAGCTCGGGACCGTTCGCAGCCGGATTCACCGCGGTAGACTGGCGCTGCGGTCGGCGCTCGAACGGCGTCGTGGACTCGCTGACGAGGAGGCTGGATGACCGACCTGCGCGGCCGATCTTTGTCTGGTCTGGTAGCCGGCCTCAACGCAGGACAACACCTCACCGTGGATGCGGTGGTGGCTTTCGTCGACGGAGAGCTCGGTGCGGCTGCCCGTGACCGGGCTGCTCAACATCTCAACGCTTGCCAGTCCTGCACCGCGGAGGTGGGTGTGCAGCGCCTGGCCCGCAGCGTGATGCGTTCGGCGCAGGGCCCCCAGGTGCCCGCCGGATTGCTCGCCGCGTTGCGAGACATTCCGCATACTGCTGCACTGCCCGATCCTCCCGATGGGCTTGCGGTGACTGCTGATGGCACCGTCGTCGAGATTGCCGACCCCAGCCGGGCCCCGACCGCACCGCTGGGTGGCGGCGTCCCGCTGGGCGCGAGCCAGCGTTGGGGTACCGGACCGTCGGTATTGGGGCGTTCGGTGCGGGGCCGTTGGATGGGTCGGTAACAGCGCTACGCATACTTCACCGGGTTGCGGGCAGGCTCGGTGGTCTTGAGCGCGCCGAGTTAAAGCCCGGGAGACCATGAGCCCGCCGCAGGATCACCATTCCGACCCGCCCCCCGACACACCTTTTGCCACGCAAGGGCGTTCGGGGCCGCCGCGGTTCGTGCCAAGACCGCTGCAGCATCCCGAGGTGGATCCAGCGGCGGCACGGGTATTTGGCCGGCCCTCCGGGATTCTCGGATCCTTCGCCGTTCAGACCAGTGACACGCCTGCTACCGGCATATCGGAGGATTTATCGACCGCCGCTGCGCCGTCTCCTGATGCGCTGGCGGCAGCGTTTGGCAGGCCGTCGGGATCCGTCGAACGGCTGCAGCGCCCGCCCGGCCGCAACGGCGTGCACCCTGAGCATGGGGCCGCGGGCAAGGATCACTTCTGGCCGCAGGGCGCTGGACACAGCCCGTGGCGTGACCCGTGGGCAGCGGCGGTACTCGGGCCTCCCGCGGTTGCCGAACACCACCGGGATCCCGGCGACCCGCCGCAGCGAGCAGCCCGGTTGAGCCTGCAAGAAGCGCTGTTCGGCCGTCAACTGAGTCACCGTGCCATCGCGGTGCTGGGCGCGATGGTGCTGGTGATCGCGGGACTGGGTGGGTTCGTGGGCCGGCTCACGGCCGACGGCAATCCGCTGACCGACCCGGACGCCACGCTGGCGCAGGTCGAGCCGGCGACCGACCGCCCGGCCGGCTCGGTGGCAGCCGTGGCCAGCCGGGTGTTGCCCGCGGTGGTGTCCCTGGAGTTCCGGGTCGGCGACCAGGGAGGTTTCGGTTCCGGCGTGGTCATCGACGGTCAGGGCTACCTGCTGACCAACAACCACGTGGTGGCCCCCGCCGCGACCACGTCGCAGGCAACCTTGGAAGCGGTGTTCAGCGACGGCAGCCGGGTGCCGGCCCGGATCGTGGGTCGGGATCCGAAGACGGATCTCGCTGTGGTCAAAGTGGAGGTCGCCAACCCTACTGTGGCGCAGATGGGCCGATCCTCGACCTTGAAACCGGGGGATTCGGTCATCGCTATCGGCTCGCCGCTGGGCCTCGCTGGCACGGTGACCAGCGGCATCGTCAGTGCCGTGGATCGGCCGGTGCGTCTGGAGGGAGATGGCAGCCACGGTAACGCGGTGATCGACGCGATCCAGACCGACGCCGCGATCAACCCTGGCAACTCCGGCGGGGCGCTGGTGAACACCGCAGGAGCGGTGGTGGGCATCAACACCGCCATCCGGACCCTGGGCGCCCGCGAGGGCGGGGGCTCCATCGGGCTCGGCTTCGCCATCCCCATCGACACGGCCAGGAAGATCGCTCAAGAACTGATCCGCACCGGGCACTACCAGCATGCCGACTTAGGCGTCAACGCCGCGTCGGTGACCGACGGCAAGTCCGACGGAGCCCGGGTGCAGAACGTGCAGCTGGGCAGTGCCGCCGCCGAGGGCGGCATCCTGGAAAACGACGTGATCATCAAGGTCGGCAATCGTATCGTCGGCAGTGCAGATGGGCTTATCGTTGCGGTGCGCGAGCATGCTATTGGTGAACAGGTGCCGATTTCCTTGGTTCGTGATGGGCGGCCGCTGCTGGTGACCGTCACGCTGAAGTCGGATTGATCACGGCCGGCTCGGGCAACCTAGGCGGAGGTGCGCGCGGATGTTCAACATCGGTTGGGGCGAGTTCCTGGTCCTCGTTGTCGGTGGGTTGTTCATCCTGGGCCCGGAACGCCTACCCTCGGCCGCGGCGTGGCTGGGCCGCACCATTCGTCAGGTGCGCGAGTACGCCACCGGGGCCCGTGAGCAGCTTCGTTCCGAGCTAGGTCCGGAGTTCGACGAGCTCCGCCAGCCACTGGAGGACCTGCGAGGGCTGCGTGGCTTCAACCCGCGTGGTTTCACTCCACGTAGCGCGATCACTCGCCACCTGCTCGACGATTCGGACGGCGAGCCCTTCGGTGGTGTGATCAAACCTAACGGCTACGCCAGTCCGACCGGTCGGGGCATCCCGATCCCTCGGCCGCTACAGCCAGGCGAGCGCGCACCGTTCGACCCGGACGCGACCTGAGCGCGCACATCCCGAGGCGGGCAGTCACCGGGAATGGGGACTCACCGAGAGCAGTCGCCCGGCCAGGCCGCGTGATCGGGTGGCGAGCCGGTCGGCGATCCCGCGCAGCACGGCCGCGGCCGGCGATGCGGGATCGGCGAGTACCAGTGGGGTACCGGCGTCACCGGTCTCGCGCAGCTGCGGGTCCAGCGGCACCTGACCCAGCAGCGGGACCTCGCTGCCCAGCGAGCGGGTCAGCGAGTCGGCAACCACCTGGCCTCCACCGGAACCGAAGAGGTGGTTGCGCGAGCCGTCCGGCATCTGCAGCCACGACATGTTCTCCACCACACCGATCAGGCGCTGACGAGTCTGCAGCGCGATCGCTCCGGCCCGCTGCGCCACCTCCGCCGCGGCCCGCTGCGGGGTGGTGACCACGAGGATTTCGGCATTGGGCACGAGTTGCGCTACCGAGATGGCGATATCGCCGGTGCCCGGCGGCAAGTCAAGCAACAGTACGTCGAGGTCGCCCCAGAACACGTCGGCGAGGAACTGCTGCAGCGCGCGGTGCAGCATCGGCCCCCGCCACACCACGGGGGTGTTGTCCTTGGTGAACATGCCGATGGAGATGACCTTCACACCGTGCGCTGTTGGCGGCATGATCATCTTTTCCACCTGGGTGGGCCGGGCGGTCGTGCCGAGCATGCCCGGTACCGAGTGCCCGTAGATGTCTGCGTCGACCACTCCCACCGACAGACCGCGGTCGGCCATCGCGGCCGCCAGGTTGACCGTCACCGAGGACTTGCCGACCCCGCCTTTGCCGGAGGCGACGCAATACACCCGGGTCAGTGATCCCGGCTCGGCGAACGGAATCCGCGGCTCCTCGGCGGTGCCGCGCAGCTGCCGGCGTAACGAGGTGCGCTGAGCGTCGCTCATCACGTCGAGCTCCACCCGTACGTCACGCACACCCGGCAGGGCGGACACCGCAGTGGTGATCCGGGAGGTGATGGTGTCACGCATCGGGCAGCCGGCGACGGTCAGCCACACCGCTACCCCCACCGTGCCGTCGCCGGCCACGGTCACGTCCTTGACCATGCCCAGCTCGGTGATCGGCCGGTTGATCTCGGGGTCGTGCACCCCGTCCAGCGCGGTTCGAACCGCGTCGACCGACGGGGCGGTCTGGGTGGAGGCCACGGGAAGCACCGACCTTCTCAGTTGGGGGCAGACGACTTCCATGCTAGGCGCATCGAATCGGGCGCCACGGTGTCGGCGCTCACCTTGACTGAGCGCCACGCTGCGGTCAGCCCCGCCCACCGCGCCGGGTGCCGGACCGTTCCGGCCCGGTCCGATCCGGTGCAGTGGAATCAGCCGGTCCCAGTTCTTTGTGCTCGGTCAGCCGCACGAGCTCGGATCGCAGGAAATCCCGGGTGACCACCTCGCCAACGGCCAACCGTAGCGCGGCGAGTTCCCTGGCCAGGTATTCGGTATCGGCTTTGGTGCGCTCGGCTCGGGCCCGGTCCTCCTGCAGTGCGACCCGGTCACGGTCGTCCTGGCGGTTCTGCGCCAGCAGGATCAGCGGCGCTGCGTACGCCGCCTGCGTGGAGAACGCGAGATTGAGCAGGATGAACGGGTAAGGATCCCAACGTAGCGACACCGCCACCAGATTGATGGTGATCCACACTATGACGACGACGGTCTGCGCGGCCAGGAAGCGGCCGGTGCCCAGGAACCGGGCGATCCGCTCCGAGAAGCGGGCGAAGGCGTCGGGATCCATTCTGGGCGTCAGGCGCCGCGGCCCGCGGGGCAGGTCCAGCCGGCGTGCCGAGTACTGCGAATATGACTCAGCCATGCGTCACCTCCCCGGTCCAGTCGGAAGCCGGCCACGCCTCCCGTTGCCGCCAGTCGTCGGGCAGCGCGGCGTCCAAAAGATCATCCACGCTCACCGCCCCGAGCAGATGACCCTCGGCATCCACTACCGGGGCGCAGACCAGGTCATAGGCGGCGAAGTAGCGAGTGACCTCGGCCAGTGACGCTTGCGGTCCGAGCCTGGCCAGCTCAGTGTCCAGCACACCAGCCACCAGGTCCGAGGGTGGCTCGCGCAGCAACCGCTGCAGGTGAGCGCAGCCCAGGTAGCGCCCGGTCGGGGTCGCCGAAGGGGGACGGCAGACGAACACCATGCTTGCCAGGGCGGGGGTCAGCTCCGGGTTGCGCACCCGGGCCAGCGCCTCGGCAACGGTGGCGTCCGGGGTGAGCACCACCGGCTCTGGAGTCATCAGGCCACCTGCGGTGTCCGAGGAGTAGGCCAGCAGCCTGCGCACTGGTGCGGACTCCTCAGGCGCCATCAACCGCAGCAACCGCTCTCGCTCGGTCTGGGCGAGCTCACCGAGCAGATCAGCGGCATCGTCGGGATTCATCGCCTCCAGCACGTCGGCGCCCCGCTCGTCGCCCAGATGGGCGAGCACTTCAGCTTGCTCGTCTTCGGACAACTCTTGCAGCACGTCTGCCAGCCGCTCGTCGTCCAGCGCGTCGACCACCTCGTGGCGACGTTTGGTGGGTAGCTCGCGCAACGCGTTGGCCACCTCCACCGCACGCAGTTCCTCGTAGAGGGCGAGCAACTGCTCGGCACCCTGTCCCCGGGAGGACACCTCCGCCTGGGTCAACCCAGCGACCTCGTCCCATCCGAGTACCTGAACTGGGCCGCGCCGCCCGAGCCTGCCAGTGCGCTCCCGTACCGCCAGCGTCGTGATCACCCAGTCGCGGGTGCGATCTTGCTCCATCCCGGCGTCCACCACAACCGCGACCGCACCGGTGGCGGCCACATGCACCCGGGCGTCCAGGATTTCCCCGATCACCAGGGTCTCGTTGGGGCGCAGCGAGAACCGGCGCAGGCTCACCGTGCCGGTGGCCAGCGCTACCGCGCCCGGTTCGATCGAAGTGACCCGCAGCATTGGCACGAAGATCCGTTGTCGGATCGCGAGCTCGACCACCAGCCCCAGCACTCGAGGCGGCCGCGGCCCGATCCGCAGCGCGGTGACCAGGTCGCGGACCTTGCCGATCTGTTCGCCATCGGGCCCGAACACCGGCAGGCCCGCGACCCGGGCTGCATAAACCCTGGTCGAAGTGGCCACCGCACGAGGCTAGCGCCCGCTCACATCTGCGAGACCCGCACCTCAGACGCCATTCGGAGCCGAATCGCGATCGCCGGGCGGCTCAGCGGTAGCAGTAAGAGTCGGAGGAGGCGTCGCCACCTTGCAGACGCACCTGGTGCACCCGTAGGCCGCGGAAGTCATCACCGTGCAGGAAGAACCCCTCGTCGAGGGTCATTCCACCGGCGGGGTCGGCGTCGATCTTCGCCAGCCAAGCACCGACGCCGGCGGGAAAGAACTGGTCATCCCACGCGCCGTACAGGGAGTTGGTGAGATAAACCCGCCGCCCGTCCCGGCTGACCTCGACCATCTGCGGGCCACCGGCAAGACGCTGATCAGGCGCCACCGGATGCGCCGTGCGCCTGGCGATGCCACCCAACCGCACCGACCCGGTCTCGCGCGGGTGCGCAGGATCGCTCACGTCGTACTGCTTGAGCTCACCGATACCCCAGCACGAGACATACAGCTGCTGATCATCTACCGAGAGGTTGATGTCGGTGACCAGCGGGGGGACCGCCCCGAACGGCTTCAGCGCGGGGGGAAGGGCATCGGCGTCGGCAGGTTGCGCCGGAATGGTGATCACCTTCTCGGCAACCCAGCTGCCCCCTTCGCGATGCCAGCGCCACACCGAGGCCGACAGATCCTGCGTCGACACGACGACGCCGACGAAACCCCAGGTCGCCTCGGGATCGTGCGCTGGCCGCAGCTCAAGCACCATCTGGTGCTCAGCGCCCAGGTCGACTCGCTGGAGGTGCTTGCCGGCGGCTAGGTCCCAGAAGTGCAGCGCGTGACCGTACTTGCCACCCAGCAGCAGCTCCGGGTTCACGCCGTCCTCGATCATCGACGGGGTACCCCACTCGCTGGTGACCAGGGTGTTGTGCTTCAGGTGCCACCAGGCGTCATACGCCAGATACTGCGGCCCGCGGTCGGTTTCCCAAGGTCCCAGCACGTCGAAGGTCGAGTGGTCGAGCAGCGCGATCCCGCCTGGGCCATCGGCGCCGTTAGCGCCCCCCAAGCAGGACAGGAAGATTCCTTCGGGGCCGCAATGCAGCGTATGCGGCCGTGAGTAGCCGGCTTTGTCTGCCAGTTCCTTTGCGTCGATCGTCTTGAGCAGGGTGGGATTGGCAGGATCGGGGTGGGTGTCATAGACATGCACGTTCGAGCTTCGCAGTCCGGGCAGCAGCAGGTAGCGCCGCTGCAGCCCGTTCATGTCATGGCCCTCGTGCGCCAGCGCACTGCTGCAGGCATTCCAGCCGAAGTGGTGCAGCTCATCTCCGAGGGTGGGCAGATCCGCCCAGCCCACCACCTGCCCGTACTGGGCAGAGCTGGGATCGACGTCGACGACGGTGAGCGCGTCGGAGCGTTGCGCGGTGCGGTCGAAGGCCGCGACGTAGGCGAGCTTCTCGGCCGGTGCCGCGGCGGCCTCGGCGGGGCTGCGATAGAAGGTCGAGTCACCAGGCTGCGTCATGTGGTTCTCCTTGCTGGTTCGGAGTTCAGAGGCGGCGCCCTGGTTGAGGTAGTGCGCCATGTCTCTCAACACCACGAACAAGGCAATACTGCCGGGTAACCTTAGCCGCAGGCCGATTGCCCGGCCGTCAGCGACGAAAGGTGGCCCCATGGCTCGGCTCGCCCAGACTGAGGGCCTCACTGAGATCCAGCAGGAGATCTTGGCCACCGTCAAGTCCTTCGTTGACAAAGAGATCATCCCGGTCGCCCAGGAGCTTGAGCACGCCGACAGGTACCCGCAGGACATCGTCGACGGGATGAAAGAGATGGGCCTGTTCGGGCTCACCATCCCCGAGGAGTACGGCGGTCTGGGGGAGTCGCTGCTGACCTACGCACTGGTCGTGGAACAAATCGCCCGGGGTTGGATGAGCGTGTCCGGCGTGATCAACACCCACTTCATCGTGTCGTACATGATCCGCCAGCACGGCACCGAGGAGCAGAAGCAGCATTACCTGCCGAAGATGGCCGAGGGCAGCGTCCGTGGTGCCTTTTCCATGTCCGAGCCAGAATTGGGTTCCGACGTTGCCGCGATCAAGACCCGGGCCAGACGCGACGGCGACCACTACGTTGTCGACGGCGCGAAGATGTGGCTGACCAATGGCGCGACGTCGACTCTGGTGGCGACCCTGGTCAAGACCGACGAGGGCGCGGCGAAGGCGCACCACAACCTCACCACGCTGCTGGTGGACAAGCCGGCGGGCTTCGGTGAGGTCGCCCCCGGCCTCAGCGTACCCGGCAAGATCGACAAGATGGGCTACAAGGGAGTCGACACCACCGAGCTGATCTTCGACGGCCATCGCGTCAGTGCTGACAAGGTGCTCGGTGACGCGCCCGGCAAGGGCTTCGCGCAGATGATGGACGGCGTCGAGGTGGGGCGGGTCAACGTCGCAGCCCGCGCCTGCGGCATCGCCATTCGCGCCTTCGAACTCGCGGTCGGTTACTCCCAGCAGCGGCGGACCTTCGGCAAGCCGATCGCACAGCACCAGGCGATCGCGTTCAAGCTCGCCGAGATGGCCACCAAGGTCGAGGCCGCGCACCTGATGATGGTCAACGCCGCCCGGCTCAAGGACTCCGGCGCCCGCAATGATGTCCAGACCGGGATGGCGAAGCTGCTGGCCAGCGAATACTGCAAGGAGATCACCGAGGACGCTTTTCGCATCCACGGAGGGTATGGCTACTCCAAAGAGTTCGAGATCGAACGGCTGATGCGGGAGGCGCCGTTCCTGCTCATTGGTGAGGGAACCAGCGAGATCCAGAAGACGATCATCAGTAAGGGACTGCTGCAGGAGTACGCTGCGCGAAGTTGATCCGCTAATCGGGGCCGTGCGCATGAGCCTTGACACGATGGGTACCCCGCAGCCAGAGGTGATGCACTGTGACCAGCCCGTTCAGTAGCCAGGGTCAGATGCGTGGCCTGCCCACCCCACCCACTGGCTGGCCGATCGGCTCCTACGCCACCTACGCCGAGGCGCAGCGCGCCGTGGACCATCTCGCTGACAACCACTTTCCAGTCGCCGAGGTCACCATCGTCGGAGTGGACCTGATGCTGGTCGAGCGGGTGTTGCGGCGGTTGACCTGGGGCCGGGTGCTGACTCAAGGAGCCGCGTCGGGTGCGTGGTTCGGCCTGTTCGTCGGAGTGCTGCTCAGCTTGTTCGCTACCCAAGCCGGGGCCGGCGTCATCCCGATCCTGGTCGGCGTGGCCACCGGTGCGGTATTCGGGACAGTGTTCGCGGCCGCCGGTTACGCCTCGACTCGCGGCCGGCGGGATTTCGCGTCGGCCAGCCAGCTTGTCGCAGGGCGTTATGACGTGCTGTGCCAACCGCGCCACGCCGAACAGGCCCGTGATCTGCTGGCCAAGCTGGCCCTGGGCCCGGGGACCGTGACCGGCTGAGCGCCGCGGTCACAGCGGCAGGCAATCCCACTCGGTGAGGGCGTCGACGAGACCCTCCACGATCGGCAGCCGCGCCAGAACCTCCGCGTCGCACCACCGGGCATCGTCAGCATCGTCGCCCGCTCGCAGCGTCCCGCCTGTCGCCAGGCAGACGTAGTCATGGATATCGAAGACTGCGCCATCAGGCGCGCAGCGCTGTACCGCTCCGGCCCGACGGGCAACCTTGACGTCCAACCCGGTCTCTTCGGCCACCTCGCGAATCACTGCATGATGGTCGGTCTCACCGGCCTGCACCCGGCCGCCGGGTAGCGACCAGCAACCCCGTCCCGGCTCGTTGGCCCGTTGGATGAGCAAAAGCCTTCGCGCGCTGTCGAACACCACGGCTCCGACACACCGGATGTTCTGCGCGCGAGGTCCTGCCATCACCAGCGACGGTAGTACTCTTGCTCCATGTGCTCGGAGTTCAGGCAGCGCTGACATGCTAGGTCGGCATCCCAACGAGTACCTGATCCCCACCGAGCGGCGGGTGATCCGGGTGCGGCGGCACTGGGCCAGCCTGCTGCGGGTGCTGGCGGAAACGTTCGCGGTCGTGATCGTGGCATTCGTGCTGTCGCAACTGATCGGTGACGATGACTTGTGGGTGCTGCAGTCGGTGCTGTGGTATCTCGCGGTTTTCGCGGTGCTGCGCCTCGCGTGGAAGGTGCTGGAGTGGTGGGTCGAGCTCATCGTCATCACCGACAAGCGGTTCCTGATTACCAGCGGCATCGTCGTCACGAAGATCTCCATGATGCCGATCACCAAAGTGACCGACATGAGTTACCTGCGAAGCTTCGGGGGGCGGCTGCTCGGTTACGGCACGCTCAGGGTGGAATCGGCCGGGCAGAAGCAGGATCTCGAGAGGGTCGATTACCTGCCTAAACCCGAGGCGACCTTTGATGCGATCTCCGAGCTGATTTTCGGCGAGAAGAAGCAGGCCCGTCCCGGGCTACGTCCGCTCGCGAGGTGACCAGCAAGGCGGTCCTGGTAGCACAACCGGAGACTGGCACTCGTGCGTATCGATCTGCATGCCCACTCCACCGCATCCGACGGAACCGATACCCCCGCTGAGCTGATCGCAACCGCGGTCTCGACCGGTCTCGACGTGATCGGGCTGACCGATCACGACACCACCGCCGGATGGATTGAGGCCGTTGACGCCGTGCCGGCGGGCCTGCGGCTGATCCGCGGCGCGGAGTTCTCCTGCACTGCACCGGACGGCCAGGGCGGGCGCATCTCGGTGCACCTACTGGGTTACCTGTTCGACCCCGCCTCGGAGGTGATCGTCGCTGAGCAGGCTCGGTTGCGCCGCGAGCGGCGGGTACGGCTGCACACCATGGCGCAGCGGATGGCCGCCGACGGAGTGCCGGTAGACCCCGATGCACTGCTGGGTGACCTACCGCAGCATGTTTCGGCCGGGCGGCCACACCTGGCCAGAGCACTGATGTCGGCCGGTGCGGTGGGCAGCGTCAAGGAGGCCTTCCACCGGTACCTGGCCCCTGGAGGCCCGTACTACACAGGTCGGGCCGACACCGACGTCGGCACTGCAGTCCGGATGGTTCGTTGCGCAGGAGGGGTGCCGGTGCTGGCGCACGCGGTGGCTCGCCGCCGGGGACCGGTAGTTGGTCTCGACGTGATCGCCGAGTTGGCCGCTGAAGGACTCGCCGGGTTAGAAGTCGACCATCCCGATCACACCAGCGACGACCGCGCCGCGCTGCGTGACCTCGCGGCCGCACTGGGCTTGCTGATCACCGGCTCCAGCGATTACCACGGCACCAACAAGACGGCGTATCTGGGCCAGGAGACGACCGATCCGGAAATGCTGGAGCGGATCGAGGAACTGGCTGCCGGCAGCGTTACAGCAGTGGTGGGATGAGTGCAGTGGTGGGATGAGTACGGTAGGCGTGATGGCACCGCGAGCGCAGGGAGAGCTAGACCTCGGTGGTCTGCCCCGACCCCTGGTGCGGGTGACCCCGGCCAAGATCGCCACGTGGATCGGCTGTCCCCGGCGCTACCGGATGGCCTACCTGGACCGACCCACACCGCCGCGGGGCGGGGCCTGGGCGCACAACACGCTGGGCGCGGTGGTGCACGCGGCGCTGCGGGCCCTGTTCGATCTGGCGCCCGTACGGCGCCGTCCGCAGACCGCGGCCGCTTTGGTCGCCGCCCGCTGGTCGGGCGAGGGTTTCGCCGACGACGTGCAGGCCGCCGATTATCTCCATCGCGCGCAGGACTGGGTAGCCCGATACGTTGACGAGCTGGATCCCGACCTTGATCCGGTGGGAGTGGAGCGCTGGGTCTCCGCGCCGACGCGACGGATCGTTGCGGAGGGGCGGGTGGACCGCATCGACGAGCGAGATGGCGAACTGGTCGTGGTCGATTACAAGACCGGTCGGCACGGGCTCACCGTCGATGACGCACGCGGTTCGCAAGCGTTGGCACTCTATGCTTTCGCGTCCCGGCGCACGCTGCGGCGGCAGTGCCGCCGGGTTGAACTACATCACTTGCCCACCGGCACCGTCGCTGCATGGGAGCACACCGAGCAGTCGCTGAGCAGGCACCTGCAGCGCGCCGAGGAGGCGGCCGGCGAGATCGCGCTCGCCACTGACACCCTGGCGGCGGGAGGCGATCCGGAGATTTTGTTCCCTGCTACGCCAGGCCACGCCTGCTCATGGTGCGATTTCCGGCGCCATTGCCCCGAGGGCCGCGTCAGCGCACCGGACCTCAAGCCGTGGGCGCTGCTCGCACCGTGACCATCGGGCTCGGCGTACGCGCTCTACGTGGGCTGTCCGGTGTATTGGCAGGCGGCTTGGTTGCGCTTGCTGTCGCGGTCTGCGCAGCGCAGTGGTTAGCCGATACGTCAGGCCGTCCCGGCCCGGGCACGGCCACCGTTGTCGGGCACGTAGTCGCCGCGCTCACCACTGTGGCGCTGCAGCTGGCTGCAGATCGCCTCCGGGACCAGGTCGCGGTGCTCGCTTGCGGATCCGTCCTGGTGATCGCAGCCGGAGTGCTCTGGTTCGGCTGGTACTCGTGAGTGGCATTGAGTGCTATAACACTGTTACGCACTCACGATGCTCGGCCAGCACCCGCCAGGTCACGCTTCCGGCCCGAAGTACCCCGAAATCGTCGGTCATCAGTCCGACCCGCGTGTCTTACGCCACAGTAGCCGTCAGCCAGCGTCGCCAGATCAGCAGCAGCGCGTCGAGTAGCGCGCCCGGGTTCTCGGTAGCCGGCGAATGAGCGGCACCAGGCACCACCGCCACCTCGGCGCCCAGCCGACGCGCCATCTCGCGCTGCACCGGTACCGGCCACGCATCGTCGAACTCGCCGAAAGCCACCAGGCATGGGATACCACCAGTGCGCAGGGCGGTGGCCAGCTCGGTGACCCGGTCGGGCTCGGTGCGCAGACCGGTTGCCATGCCGAGCAGGCCAGCGGTTGCCGAACCGAGGAAACGCGCCCGCAGCAGTGCGGCCAATTCGGGCGGCTCGGGAGTCCCGTCCCTGGTCTCAAGCAGCCGCTGGACGACTTCGATGCCCTCGGCGCGCAGGACGGGCTCGGTCGCGTCGAGCAACGCGCGGCGCTGCCCTGAGGGCAGCGCGCCCGGACCCGACCCCAGCAAGGTCAGGCCAGTCACCGGGGCTCCGGCGAGCACCGCGGACCGGGCCACCAATCCGCCGTAGGAATGTCCCAGCAGCAGCACCCGCTGCCTGCCACCGCAGGCCAGGTCGGTCACCAGCGTCGCCAGCGTCCGGCCAAGCGGGCCGGGGAGGTAGTCGTCCTCTCGATTAGGTCCACCGGACTCATACTGCCCAGGCAGGTCCACGGCCAGTACGGACAGCCCGGCGCCTCGCAACGGGTCGAGCAGCGCCGCGAAATCCTCTTTTGACCCGGTGTACCCGGGCACCAGCACCGCGACGGCACCGGCGGGATCCACGGGTTCGGCCCGTAGCGCGGCCAGCGTGGTGCTGCGAACCCGTACCTCGACCCGGGTGGCACCGTGCGGGGTGATCTGTGCGGGGCTCATGAGTCCACTAACGCAGCGCGACCAGGATGCCGCCGCGGCGCTCGAGTACAACGCCCTCGGAGCTGGCGGTGCCTACTGGGCCGCGATAGTCGCCTCGGTCCACCGGCAGCGCCCCGACCTGCTGGCCGGTGGTCGTGTCCACAACGGCAAGGGCGCCGGGAACGGGCAACAGCAGCCTTCCGGCAACCTCCGAGCCCGAGCCCAGCGATCCGGCCCGGGTCCACCGTGGTCGCAGGTCGACGATGTCCAACGCGACAGTTGCTGAGCCGGTGAACCAGTACACCGCCGTCGGGGTCACGGTGGCCTCGACCACGCCACCGGATGGATTGCCCCGAAGATCGGAGTCCGGCACCGCAAGCGGATGCTCGGCTACCGCCTTGCCCTGCTTGTCGAGCACCATCAGCCGGGCCGGATCGGGCATGGCCACGGCGACCCGATCCCGGTTCAGCGCGACGACTCGAGCTTGGCTGCCGCTCAGCACGGTGCTGAAGTCGACCTCCGGCTGGTCGGGTTGCTTGGGAGTGGACCGCTGCACGGTGAGTCGCACGCGCTCGCCCGGACACTGCTCGATCAAGGCCAGCTGGTTCCCGGACCCGGCAGCACCCCCAGAGCCGGTTGCCAAGCCCAGCGCCATCGATCCGTGGAGGCAGTCCGGTCGCGGCTGGGCACCCGGCTGCACCGGGGTCGGCAGCCGCCCGTAGGCCAGCGTGCGCACGAGATCAGAACGCCATACCTCCAAGTAGCGTTGCCCACTGGCGACGACCCGATTGCCGTTGGCGACCAGCCTGGTGGGTGCTTCCACCGGCCCGGTGCGTTGCGGTCCACGCCGGCCGTCGGCCCAGGCTAACGCGGTGACCTCGCTGCAGGTATCGCCCCGCTGATACACGGCCACCGCCTGCTGGAATGCGGCCGCCACTGTGCACAGCGGCCGGTCCCGCCGGTAGCTCCAGCGGACTGCACCGGAAACGAGCTCGCGGCCAGCGACCACACCGCCGTCGCCAGTGATCACAGTGCCGCCCTGCACCAATGGCACCGGAGTCGCCGGGCTCGGTGCCCGCCACGCCTCGGTCAGTGAGGACGGCACCTGCGTGTTCGTCGAGTCCCGATTTTCCGGGGCCGGGCCAGGAGCGGTGGCCAGCTTGGTGTGTCGCGCGTCGCTGGTCCACCACAGCGCGCTGGACACCGCGAGCACGGCTACGGCCAATACCGCCGTAGCAATCACATCCAGCCGGCTGCGGCGTTCAGGAGCAGGCATCCGGCCACGGTCAGTCTGCGGCGCCGGGCTGGTCGCCGTGTTGCTCCTGCGCCGCGCCATCGTTCCCTACGCTAGCGCCGCGACCTCGGCTGCGCCGGCGCCTACGGCGTGGCCGGGCGTCAGCATCGTCACTCGGGCGCTCAGCGGCTGGTGCGACCTCGCCGGCTCCGGCAGCGTTTCCACCTCGCGTGCGGCACCTGCGGCGGCCAACCGGAGCGACCTGGGTGTCGGGCGACCCACCGCGGGCGCTACGCCGGGCGACGGTGGTGGCACGTCGACCGCGGGGGCGGCCGTCTTCGTCGCTGGGTTCGGCAGCCAGCCCGGCACGAGTACGCCGAGTCAGGGGCAGCCGCCCGGTGGAGTCGGTCGGGATGTCCAGATCGGTGAACAGATGCGCGGAGGTGGAGTATGTCTCCGCCGGTTCCGGCATGCCAAGGCCCAGAACGTCACTGATCAGCTTCCAGCGCGGCTCGTCGTCCCAGTCGACCAGGGTGATCGCTACGCCCTCCCGGCCGGCTCGACCGGTCCGTCCGATCCGGTGCACGTAGGTCTTCTCATCTTCCGGACACTGGTAATTGATGACGTGAGTGACCTCGGGAACGTCGATGCCCCGGGCGGCCACGTCGGTGGCGACGAGCACGTCGACTTTGGCTGAGCGGAACGCTCGTAGGGCCTGCTCGCGGGCGCCTTGACCGAGATCACCGTGCACCGCCGCGGCCGCGAAACCGCGCTCGGTAAGCTCGTCCGCCACCTTTTGAGCAGTACGCTTGGTCCTCGTAAAGATCATCGTCAGGCCCCGTTCGCGGGCCTGCAAGGAGCGAGCGAGCAGCTCCACCTTGTCCATTGCATGCGCCCGGTAGACGAACTGTCGGGTCCGCTCGTGAATGGCGGTGGCGTCGGGCTGCTCAGCGCGGATATGCGTCGGACGGGAGAGGAAAGTTCGGGCCAGCGTAATGATCGGGCCGGGCATGGTGGCCGAGAACAACATGGTCTGGCGTTGCTCGGGCACCATCCGCAGGATCCGCTCGATGTCAGGCAGGAAGCCCAAATCGAGCATCTCGTCGGCTTCGTCGAGTACGAGCACCCGTACCTTGCCCAGTACCAGATGGCGCTGCTCGGCGAGGTCCAGCAGCCGGCCCGGAGTGCCGACGACCAAGTCGACCCCTCGGGTCAGCGCCTTGATCTGTGGTTCATAAGGCCGGCCGCCATAGACCGGCAAAACCCGGACGCCTAGATCACGACCGGTCTCGGTGAGATCGGCGGTGACCTGGAGGCACAATTCACGGGTGGGCACGACCACCAAGGCGCGCGGAGTGCCGTCGAGCGTGATATCGCCCGCGGTGATCCGCTGGATCAGCGGAACACCGAAGCCCAGCGTCTTGCCGGTGCCGGTGCGAGCCTGACCGATAAGGTCATCGCCCGCCAGGGCCAGCGGCAGCGTGAGCTCCTGGATCGCGAAGGTGCGCTCGATACCTGCGGTGCGCAATGTGCGGACGATCTCGTCGCGGACACCGAGCTCGGCGAAAGTAGGGGAGTTGTCTCGGACCGGAGCTCCGGCCTGCAGCGGGGCTGGCCCGTCGAGGGGAATCTCGGAGTGGTCGGGGCTTCGATGGTGGGGATGCTGCTGAGGTTGGACGTCGGGTAGGTAGGTCGGACTGACGGTCAGTGGATCGCCTCTCTCGTACGGCGCGCCCGCCGCTGTCTCGCTCGACCAGCTCCGGGTCGCTAGTAACGCAGCGAAGCGGGGAACGAGGACACGAGGTGCGCGCTCACATGCGTGCGCTCGGCGGCATCAGCTACCGAGCCGGGCGCGTTGGCCGCCGGTGGCGTTACGCCCTGTACACATATCATACCCCTCCCACGGCAGGTGCGCGTGTGACACTGCTCAACCTGCCTGGCACAGGAGTGGCCGATTGCTCCACTGCAGGGCCTAGGCTCCCGTCGTGGACGTGGTACGTGACGGCGTCGTGGATCTTTTGGGAGTCCTCACGTACGGAAAGCTGTCCGCGTTCGACCGGCTTGCCGAGGATTCCCGTGCCGCTCCCACGCTGACTGCGCGGATCGCGATGGCCACCATGGCAGCTGCTGAGATCGGGCACTTCCGGCTGCTCGAGCGACATCTGCACGGTATGGGCGTGTCGGTGGACGACGCGGTGCGTCCGTTCGTCGCGCGCTTCGACCGGTTCCACGCCTCGACAGCGCCCCGATCTTGGCTGGAGTCGCTGGTCAAGGTCTACGTCGGGGACGGGCTGGCCTTCGACTTCTACGGCGAAGTGGGTGAGCGGACCGACGACACGACCGCCGCGCTGGTCAAGGAGGTCTTGGCCGACACCGGGCATTCTGCATTTGCCGAGCGAGAGGTACGGGCGGCCTGCGAACGGAACCGCACCACCCACGACCGGCTCACCCTGTGGGGCCGGCGGTTGCTGGGCGAGGCGGTGATCAATACTCAGCAGGTCGTGGCTGAGCGGAAGGCCCTTGCTGATCTGATCATCCGTGGCTCCGGTGACGTGTCCGGGCTCGCCACGCTGATCCGCCGGGTGCAGATCCTGCACTGCCGCCGGATGGCCGCTCTCGGACTGGGGTGAGCAGCGGAGCGGCGTTCGACTAGCCTTGACCCCAACTTCGACCACACTGGAGGTTCTGCGTGGAGATCAAGATCGGCATCGCGGACAGCCCTCGCGAGCTGACGGTGTCCACTGCGGACTCCCCAGACCAGATAGAGACACTGGTCACCGAGGCGCTGCGGACAACCCAAGGATTGCTGACGCTGATCGACGAAAAGGGCCGCCGGTACATGGTGCCCGCTTCGCGGGTCGCTTACGTCGAGATCGGGCCTCCGGACAGCCGCCGCGTCGGCTTCTCGGTGGGCGGCTGACCACTGGTCGCGCTGCCCACGAGTTGCATGCAGAGTGATCCATTAGGCTCATAGAGTGCCCCGGCTGCTCGTAGTGGAGGACGACGAGACCATCGGCAGCGTGCTGGAGTCCAGCCTGCGTGCACACGGGCACCAGGTGGCCTGGCAGCGCACCGGTCGTCGCGCGCTGCGTCTGGCCGCCGAAGCGGAGTTTGACCTGGTGCTGCTGGACCTGGGGTTGCCCGATCTGGATGGCGTCGAGGTGTGCCGGCAGTTACGGGCCAGCAATCCCACAGCGGTGCTGGTGATCCTCACTGCCCGAACGGACGAGATGGACGTCGTCGTAGGCCTCGAGGCTGGTGCGGACGACTACCTGACCAAGCCGGTGCGGCTGGCCGAGCTGCTGGCCAGGGTCCGGGCACACCTGCGCCGCGTGGCGCCGGCCACGCCGGGCGCTCCACCGATGCTCACGGTCGCAGACCTGGTGGTGGACACCGGCAGCCGGCGGGTCACCGTCGCGGGACGGGAAGTGCCGCTGCGAGCCAAGGAGTTCGACCTGCTCGCATGCCTTGCGGCAGCGCCCGAGGTGGCGCTCAGCCGGGAGACGCTGATGGCGCAGGTGTGGGACGAGAACTGGTTCGGCCCGACCAAGACCCTCGATGTACACGTGGCCGCGCTGCGTCGCAAGCTGGCCGGGATGGTCGAGCTCGGTTCAGTGCCGCGGATTGTGACCCTGCGCGGGCATGGGTATCGGCTGGAGGCGCCGAAGAACTGAACCCGTGGTCAGCGCGAGGTGTTGTCGGCCGCCCGAAATCCCGGCCGGGACGGCCGGTCGATCTCGAACGGCCGCATGGAACCCGTCATGGTATTGCCGATCACAGAGCAGTCGGTGGAGCCCATACCGAGCTGCACGGCGCGGGAGCCGGCCCCGGAAAAGTGGTTGTCGCGCACGATGATGCGCGAAAAGTTTTCCAGCAACACTGCCTGTGAACCGTTGACCGAACAGGTGTTGCGCTCGAAGACGATCGCGGTAAGCCCTTCCGGGGTGCTGCGCGCACCGCCCTCTTTGGCGGTGGCGATCAGGCACTGGACGTCGACGTTCGTGCACTCGTTGTCGGCGATGACGATGTCGTAGGTGGGTGGGTCGCTGGCGTTGTTGTAGGTCTGGAAGCAGTCGGTGTGCGGACCCCCGCGGTCGTAGCCGCCCGCCTTGATGTCCTTGATCGTGTTTCCGGTCAACCGGTGGCCGACTCCGAAAAATCTGATGCCGTCGGCATCGCCCTGAGTGCGCAACACCGACTCGCTCACCGTGTTGTTCCGGACGGTGATCTGCGCACCGGCGAGGTAGATCCCGGTCCCGTCGGCACGTTGCACAGTGTTGGACTCGATGAGCGTGTCCACGCATTCAAGGCAGGCCAGGCCGTTCTCGGCGGCGTTGTAGATCACATTGTCGCGGGCGACGAGTCCCCGACCGGCCATCGTGAGGCCATCTCCATCGCGCAGCGTCAGCCCCTGGATGACGACGTAGTCGGCCCGGACGTCCATGCTGCGTATGGCAGCGCCATTGGCAACGATGGTGATCGGCTGCTCGGGCGTTCCCGAGGTCGTCACCTCAAGCTCGGCGTCGTGAAGACCACCGCTCAAGCACACCCTGGCACCCGGCTGGACCAGCGCTAAAGCAACGCTGGTATGCATGGACCCGGTGATCCAATCGGTGCAGTCCGCCGGCTGCGGGCCTGCCTGATTGGGGGATGGGGCAGCGGTACAACCGCTGACGATCGATACCAACCCGATGACCGGGACGACTACGTAGCGGGCGGCCACATATCGGACGGTCACCGCCGTCCCCCACCACGCAGCAGCCGAATTGCCATTGCAACGACCCTACCGCGGTGATCTGAGCTGTTCGGTCCGGGGGATCAAGACGAGCAGACACCCCGGTTATCCGCTGGCACGAGATCGGTAGCTGTCGGCAAAATCCGGCAGGAGAACGGGGTCGATCTCGCCCCGAGCATGCTGTGCTGGTATGAGAGCTGGTAAGAGACACTGTGTTGATCGAGCAGTCGGGTGACAGGGGAGGGGCGTCGTGCGGACTCGGATTGTCGCCCTCGCCGTACTCGCCGCAGTCCTTGCCATCGGACTGTTCGGCGTACCGCTGGCCGCTGGCGCACTGAAGTATGCGCTGTCGGAAGAACGGACAACGCTGCTGCGAATGGCCGATGCCGCCGCCGTGGCCGTCACGGCGGACGTGCTCCGCGGCAACATGCCAACCGATCTGCCCAACCCGCAGAATGATACCCACCTCGCGGTCTATGTGGACCGCGGCCTGCGCATTCTTGGTACCGGGCCGCAGGGCGGGGACGCCATTGTCGATCGTGCCCTGCACGGTGACATCTACACCGGGGACCTTGCCGGTGATCTGGTCGTGGCAGTGCCGGTGACCCATGACAGCGATGTGATCGGCGCCGTTCGTGCCGCCAGCCCGCGCAGTGCCGTGTACCGACAGGTGATGCTGGTGTGGCTGGGCATGCTGGGGCTGGCCGCCCTGGCCATAGGGACGGTGTGGTTGGTCGCCCGTCGCCAGGCCCGTCGGTTGGCGGGTCCGCTCGAGGACCTTTCCGATGCGGCGCGCCGCCTCGGGGATGGTGACTTCAGCGTCCGAACCGAGTCAGTGGACATTCCCGAGATCGACGCCGTGGGCACGGCGCTGAACAGCACCGCCGGCCGTCTGGACGACATGCTGGCCAGAGAACGTGCATTCTCGGCCGATGCCTCCCACCAGCTCCGTACCCCGCTGACCGGATTGCGGCTCCGGCTCGAGGCGGCGCTGGATAGGCCAGGGCAGGATCTCCGGCACGCCATCACCGCCGGGATTGACGATGCCGACCGGCTGGAGCAGACCATCGAAGAGCTGCTTGCCCTGGCCAGGGACACCCGTAGTTCCACCTCCGCACCGCTGGACCTCCCCGGCTTGCTTGACGAGATCGAGCGGGGCTGGCATGACCGGCTGGCCGCCCAGGACCGCAAGCTGCAGGTGGCGGTGGACTCAGCGGCCCCGGTGTCACTTGCCTCCACCGCGGCTGTGCGGCAGGTGCTCACAGTGCTGCTGGACAATGCGGCAACCCACGGCTCAGGCACGGTATCTGTGGCGGTGCGTAACGCCGCTGACGCGCTGGCCATCGATGTCTCCGATGAGGGCATCGGTATCACGGCGCCTGAACCGGAGCTGTTCACCCGGCGATCGCGCCTGGCCGACGGGCACGGGATCGGACTCGCGCTCGCCCGCAGCCTGGCCGAGGCGGAAGGCGGCAGGCTCCGGCTGACTCGCCCCGCTCCCCCTACCTTCACGTTGCTGGTACCCGCCCAGGGGTGACTGGTGCCATCGACATGAACCCTTGGAAGGATGTCGTGACCCAGCTCGGCACGCTGCTAACCGTTGGTGAGGCTCGCGTGACGGTGGCGCATCCGCTGGCCGGCATCCGGCTGACCGCGGGCACGGTCGTGATTTTCGGACCGCGCGATGAAGACGAGCTGGAGATCGTGTCCGGGATCGCGGGTGCGAGTCGCTCCTTCGCCGCGCACGGTTGAATCGCCTGGCCTGGTTATGTTGGACCGTTATGCTGCAGCGGGAAGCCGGCGAGGCCTTTCCAGGCCAGTGACGCGGTCAGCGCCACGGCCTCGTCCTTGGGTACCTCATGCTGGTGGGACAGCCAGTACCGAGCACTGTGCTCGCTGACTCCGACGACTCCCACCGCGACCAGCCAGGCGCGCCCGGTGCCCAGGCCCGCATCGGCCACCACCGCCTGCGCGATGGTCGCCACACAAGCGGTGTACGCCCGTTCCACGACGGCCTGAACGGCGGGTTGGTTACGCAAGTCGGACTCGAAAACCAGCCGAAACGCCCCACCGTCGCCATCGACGAAGTCGAAGTAGGCCTGGACCGCGTTGAGGACTCGCTGCCGGTTGTCATGAGTTTCCTCGATCGCCCCGCGAACGCGGTGGACCAGCTCGTCGGTGTGGCGCTCCAGCAGCGCCAGGTAGAGCTCGAGTTTGCCGGGAAAGTGCTGGTAGAGCACCGGCTTGCTGACTCCGGCATGCTCGGCGATGTCGTCCATGACGGTGGCGTGATACCCGTTGTTGACGAAGACATCGGTCGCCGCCGCGAGCAGTTGAGCCCGCCGCTCGTCCCGGGGCATCCGCACTCCGCGGGGCGTCGCGCCCGCGCGGGTCGATACCGTCTCAGTCATCGCTCTCCTTTGCCCTGGCTGATTGGGTTGACCCTACTAGCCGGTATCCCGGTGCCGCCGCTGGATCGCAGGACAGATTCAGCCGCTGCGGCGTGGTGATATGCGCGAAACGCGCGAGAGCGGCTGTGCAATCCTTGCGCGGTGATCCGCCCGACGCGAGCCGATCCCGCGGGCCGGGCCCCCGCTGGCGGTCGGCCCCGGCCAGGGGTGCCCGGCCAGCCTGCCGGCCGTCGCTGGGACGACGAGCGGATCTCAGCGCCGCGCCTCGAGTGGTACAGCGGCTCGCGCATTGTCAACGACGAGCCGTTGGCGGCATCGTGGGACCCGCGGCCCGAGCCGGTGCCGCGGCACGGTGCTCCGGCAGGCCGGAGTCGGGTAGGCCGAGGTTCCGGGCGCCTGGCGCGTGCGGTGTCCATCTATGGTTGGCGGGTCTATGCGTTGCCCGTCCTGGTGGTACTTACCGTGTTGGCGGTACTTGATGCGGCCAGGTCGTCGGCTTTGCCGACGGAGCAGCCCGGCACGTCTGATCCCGCGCAGCAGCCGCTGATACCCAACCCGTTGGCTGGCCCAGGTTTCGACGCGGTCAAGGCATCCGCCGAACTACCTGGTGGCGGGCCGTTCACCGTCCAGGGCGCCGGCACTTGGCGGGTGATACCTGGCGCGGGTGCGCCGTTCGGCATCGGCCAACTGTTCACCTACACCATCGAGATCGAAGACGGGGTTGAGCTCGAAGGCGGTCCCGCAGGATTTGCCGCCACCGTGGACAGCACGCTGAACAACCCCAAGAGCTGGATCGGCAGCGGGCACTACCAGTTCCAACGAATCGATGACAGCCGGGCAGCGACCCTGCGGATCAGCCTCACCTCACAGATGACCACCCGGGCACTTTGCGGCTTTCGAATCCCCTTCGACGCTTCTTGCTGGAAGCCCGAAGATCAGCGGGTAGTGATCAACACCGCCCGCTGGGCCCGCGGGGCAGTGGCCTTTCAAGGCAATGTGGTCCAGTACCAGCAGTACGTGGTCAACCACGAGGTAGGGCACGGCCTGGGCTTCCCGCACATCGCGTGCGAGGCGGCCGGGCGGCTGGCGCCGGTCATGATGCAACAGACCTGGGGGGTGGCCGACGACTACCTCGCGGTGTTGGGCACCGACCGGGTCAACCCGGATGGGTTGGTGTGCCAACCCAACGCGTGGCCGTTCCCGACAGTTAACTGATCGCAGTTCGCTGACCTCGAGGCGCAGGGCGGGAAGAGTAACCAGGGCGGGGATGTTAGATGGGTCAGAGAGGTCTGACACTGAGGAGTGAGCCGATGAGCCTGCCACCGCTGGTCGAGCCCGCCGCGGAGCTGACCAAGGATGAGGTGGCCCGCTACAGCCGCCATCTGATCATCCCAGAGGTCGGGATGGACGGTCAGAAGCGGCTGAAGAACGCGAAGGTTCTGGTGATCGGTGCTGGCGGGCTGGGTAGCCCGGCCTTGCTGTACCTAGCCGCCGCCGGGGTGGGCACGCTGGGCATCGTCGAGTTCGATGAGGTGGACGAGTCCAACCTGCAGCGCCAGGTGATCCACGGCCAGTCTGATATCGGCCGGCCCAAGGGTGAGTCGGCCCGGGACTCCATCCGGGAGATCAACCCGTTCGTTCAAGTAAACGTGCACCAGTTGCGGTTGGACTCGTCGAATGCGCTGGACGTCTTCCGCGACTACGACCTCATCCTGGACGGCACCGACAACTTCGCCACCCGCTACCTGGTCAATGACGCCGCCGTGCTGGTCGGTAAGCCCTATGTGTGGGGCTCGATCTTCCGCTTCGAGGGTCAGGCATCAGTGTTCTGGGCCGACGCCCCTGGCGGGCAGGGACTGCAATATCGCGACCTGTACCCGGAGCCGCCACCGCCCGGGATGGTGCCGTCCTGCGCCGAGGGCGGCGTGCTGGGAGTGCTCTGCGCTTCGATCGGCTCCATCATGGTCACCGAGGCGATCAAGCTGATTACCGGTATCGGTGAGCCGTTGCTGGGCCGGCTGATGGTGTACGACGCGCTGGAGATGAGCTACCGCACGATCAAGATCCGCAGGGACCCGGCAGCTGAGCCGATCACTGAGTTGATCGACTACGAGGAGTTCTGTGGCACGGTCAGCGACGCGGCCGTTAACGCCGCAGCGAGCTCGACGATCACCGCCATTGAGCTCAAGGAAATGATCGACTCCGGTAAGAACTTCGCGCTGATCGATGTCCGGGAGCCGCACGAGTACGAGATCGTCAAGATTCCGGGATCCACGCTGATCCCCAAGGACCGGATCCTGTCCGGTGAGGCGTTGGTGGAGTTGCCGCAGGACAAGCCACTCGTGCTGCACTGCAAGTCCGGGCAGCGCTCCGCGGAGGCGCTGGCTGCGCTGCACAAGGCGGGTTTCCGGGACGCCGTGCACGTCGGAGGCGGCGTGCTGGCTTGGGCCAAACAGGTGGATCCCTCCCAGCCCACGTACTGACCTCGTGAGCCAGTTCACCCGCCGCTGCGGCGGCGGGTGAACTGCTTGACCGGGCCGGGCCTGCGTCCCACAGTGGACTTACTGCCGGTGCTGGCATGGTGCCCGGACTTCGCGCCGCGGCGCTCACGGCGGTTGGGTACCGGCGATGCGACATCGTCTGATTGGTCCCCGGCTTCAGGCTCTTGTCCCATTGAGATCTCCCTTGAACTGCACGTGCGTGCTGATAGCGTTCGATGTCTGTACGCAGGCTCGGATTGGCAGTCCGAGGGCGTCACCAGTAGGAGTGTCGCCAGTAGGAGTTCGGCGGTGTCGCGCACCCACGGCGAGCCTCATCCCCGCGCTCAACGTAGCGGGTCGGAACCTCAGCAGATCATGTGACGAGGCTACCGCCGACACCTCCCACGGTGCATCCAGAATTCGCACCGATCACCGGCACCGTTGCATGAGGTGCCTCACGCCGGAGCCGCCCCACCATGTGAACGGGAGTTCTCGACGCTGCAACAAGCAGCAACACAATCAACATAACCGGCACTTAGCGTCACTCGTCGTATCCACCAGCTCAGGAGGCGCGATGAGCACGACCGAGATGACGGCGCCGGCCAAGCCGGCTCACGGGGGCCGATGGATCGACCGCTGGGAGCCGGAAGACCCCGTCTTCTGGGAGCAGACCGGCAAGAAGGTGGCGAATCGGAACCTGTGGTTCTCGATCCTCGCCGAGCACATCGGGTTCTCGATGTGGACGGTCTGGTCGGTCCTCGTGCTATTCATGGGGCCGGCGTACGGCGTCGATCCGGCAGGCAAGTTCTCCCTGGTGGCGTTGCCTGCATTGATCGGCTGCCTGGTCCGGATTCCCTACACCATGGCGCCGGCCAAGTTCGGCGGGCGGAACTGGACCATCGTCAGCGTGCTGTTGCTGCTGATCCCGACGGGCCTGGCCATCGTGGTGATGGAGCCGGGCACTTCCTACACCACGTTCCTGCTGGTCGCGGCACTTGGTGGCCTGGGCGGCGGCAACTTCGCCTCCTCCATGGTCAACATCAACGCCTTCTTTCCGGAGGGCAAGAAGGGCTGGGCGCTCGGACTCAACGCCGGCGGGGGGAACATCGGGGTGCCCGCAGTGCAGATCCTCGGCCTGCTGATCATCGCGACCCTCGGCATCACCTACCCCCGCGTAGTGCTGGCCATCTACATCCCGCTGATTCTGCTCGCTGCACTGGGCGCAGTGAAATACATGGACAACATCACGTCGATGCGTAACGACACCGGTGCGATGCGCGAAGCGGTCCGTGATTCGCAGACTTGGGTGATGTCTTTCCTCTACATTGGCACCTTCGGTTCATTCATCGGCTACAGCTTCGCCTTCGGCCTGGTATTACAAACGCAGTTCGGCCGTACCCCGCTGCAGGCCGCATCGGTCGTCTTCATCGGCCCGCTGATCGGCTCGCTGATTCGCCCGGTCGGAGGCTGGATGGCGGACCGGTTCGGCGGCGCCAAGGTCACCCTCGTCACTTTCCTCGGTATGGCCGCCGCCACCGGCCTGGTGCTCCTGGCTTCTGGGCAGCAGTCCTTGCCAGTGTTCACAGCCGGCTTCATTGCGCTGTTCGTCCTGTCCGGCATTGGTAACGGCTCCACCTACAAGATGATCCCGTCGATCTTCGTGGGTAAGGCCAAGATGGCGATGGTAGCTGGTGAGACCAAGGAAGCCGCGCTGCTCAACGCCCGCAGACTCGCCGGCGCAGTGATCGGCATCGCCGGTGCGGTCGGTGCCCTGGGCGGGGTCCTCATCAATGTTGCCTTCCGGCAGTCATTCCTCACCACTAAGTCCGGGGACTCCGCCTTCTGGTTCTTCCTCGCCTTCTACGCGGTGTGTGTCGTTGTCACCTATGCGGTATATCTGCGCCGGGCACCAGCCACGGAGCTCAAACATGCGCGGCGGCTGGCCTATGCCGGAGTGTGATGAAACAGTGCGGAAACACTGTGTTCACGCAGAGCGCTCACGATGTCAACCATGACCAAAGATATTTAGACGGCTGGTGAGTTGTTCTGTTAACGGGCAGTTCACCAGTCCGCTGCTGCATAGCAAGGAAGGACCACCCGATGCGCACTCTTGTCGTCGCAGGCCATGGGATGGTCGGGCACCGCATGGTGGAGGCCTTGATCGGCCGCGACGTTGCGCGGCAGTGGCGAATCGTGATCCTTGCCGAGGAGGGCAGGCACGCCTACGACCGGGTCGCCCTGTCATCCTATGTGGACTCCTGGGATGCTCAGACGCTGGCGCTGCCCGTGGTCGAGGACGACCGGGTGGAGCTGCGGCTAGGTGACCCGTGCGTGGCTATTGATAGGCGCAAGCGCGCAGTCCGCACCGCGTCCGGGCACCGGGTCGCCTACGACGCGCTAGTGCTGGCCACTGGATCGGCACCTTTTGTGCCTCCGGTTCCCGGCCATGACGTACCCGGTTGTTACGTCTACCGCACCCCGGAGGACCTCGACGCCATCCGAGCGGCAGCGCAGCGTGCAATGCAGACGACAGCGGCGGGCCGGCGCTCCGGGGTGGTGGTCGGTGGCGGGCTGCTCGGCCTGGAGGCTGCCCATGCGCTGCGCCAGCTCGGGCTTTCCCCACATGTGGTCGAAATCGCCCCCCGGCTGATGCCGATGCAGGTGGACGAGGGCGGTGGGGCGCTGCTGCGCCGGTTCATCGAAAACCTTGGAGTACGGGTGCACTGCGGCAACGCCACCCAGGCGATCGAACCTGATCGGGGACGGTTGCTGGTCCGGCTTGCCGACGGCACCGAGCTCGACACCGATGTCGTGGTGTTCTCGGCCGGGGTGCGACCCCGCGACACGTTGGCCCGCGAAGCCGGGCTGTCAGTCGGTGAGCGCGGTGGTGTGCTGGTCGATAACCGCTGCCGTACCTACGACGAGGACATCTGGGCAATCGGCGAGTGCGCGGCGGTTGAGGGCCGCTGCTACGGGCTGGTCGCACCCGGCTATGCGATGGCCGAGGTGGTGGCCGACCGGCTGCTCGGCGGAAACGCCACCTTCCCCGGCGCCGACATGTCCACCAAGCTCAAGCTGCTCGGGGTCGATGTGGCCAGCTTCGGTGATGCCCACGGCACCACCGACGGCGCGCTGGAGGTCGTACACAACGATCCCATCGCCGGTCGGTACGCCAAGTTGGTCGTGTCCGACGACGCCCGGACGCTGCTCGGCGGGGTGCTGGTAGGCGACGCCGAAGCCTATAGCACGCTGCGCGCGTTGGTCGGTGCCGAGCTGCCGGCCGATCCCGGCGCACTGATCTCCCCGTCCGGTGCTGAGCTGGACGCCAGTGCCCTGCCGGCCGGTGCTCAGGTGTGCTCCTGCCACGCGGTCACAGTCGAGACGATCGGCGCGGCGGTAACTCAGCAGGGCTGCACGACGGTGCCTGCTCTCAAGGCGTGCACCAAGGCCGGTACCGGCTGCGGGTCCTGTGTGCCAATGTTGGCCAAGCTGCTTGCCGCTCACGGTGTCGAGCAGTCCAGGGCGCTGTGTGAGCACTTCGCGCACAGCCGAGCGGAGCTGTTCGAAATCGTGGCCGCCACCCGGATCCACACCTTCTCGGAGCTGGTCAGTAAGCACGGCAAAGGCCGTGGCTGTGACATCTGCAAGCCCGCGGTGGCGTCGATCCTCGCCTCGCTGAGCGGGGTATTGTCCCCACAGAGCCATATCCTGGACGGTGAGCAGGCCACCCTGCAGGACACCAACGATCATTTTTTGGCCAATCTGCAGCGCAACGGTACCTACTCGGTGATCCCCCGGATTCCCGGCGGAGAGGTCACCCCGGAGAAACTGATCGTGATCGGCGAGGTGGCCCGCGACTTCGGCCTCTACACCAAGATCACTGGTGGGCAGCGGATCGATATGTTCGGCGC
>JALZDU010000201.1 GCA_030862405.1 Actinomycetota bacterium
TCCAATGACCGCTCCGCTGGTGTCACCCGCTGGCTGGACGACGCCAACGACGTCTACCAGGTTGGTCGCCTGGGTCATCATCTTGACTCCCGCGAGCACCTGGTGCTCGACCATGGCGGCGAGGAAACGCCGGTGGAGCCGCGACAGCTCAACTGCGGCATGGGCATGATCTCTGTGCTCGACGGCGAGCTGCCCGGGCAATCCGCCTTGGTGCGCCTGTCCGGCACAGATGGTTTCTACTTCGATCCCGCGACCGGGGAACCGGACCCGCAAACCTTCCTCGATGACGAGAGCTTGGAGTCCAACCGGTTATTCGGCCAGGGTGCGGGGATGAATATGTCCCGCTACGTGGTCTCCAGCGCCCCAGCGGCTAGAAAGTAGCTATTAGTTCGGTATTGGTAAGCACGGTTTAAGGAGAAGAATGTTAGCGGACGATCTGGTCGGAGTGTGGCGGCTCGTTTCGTGCTTTGACCTTACTGAAGCCGGCGACACTTCGGAAGGACCGCTTGGGACCGCCCCACGCGGTTTGTTGATCTATCATCCGCACGGCTATATGTCGGTCAGCATGATGCCTTTCGACCACGACTCCGCGCCGGCGAGTACCGCTGGTACAGCACCGGTCGGAACAGCACCTGCTATGAGCTATATGGGTTATTCTGGAAAATGGCGACTCGCCGACGATCGATTAATGGTTCATGAAGTCGAAGTGAGTGCGCATCCGCACATGGTGGGCACGCAGCAGATCCGTGAGGTCGTGTTGGAGGGAGATAAGCTCACCCTATACGGCAACGCGATCATCAGTGAACACCCGCTGCGCCGGATGTTGCACTGGCAACGGGCCTGAGCTGCAGCTGTCTCGCCGCACCGCAAGCCATCCCTCCGACTACCCTACCCTGAAAGGTCTTCTCGTGACCTACGACTTCGATCCCGAGCTGGCGCCGTGGGTGTCGAAGCTCGGCCGTATCGACTACGCTGACCTGGACACCGCCCGTGCCACGCTGCGCCAGATCACGGCGCGCCAACCGCCCTATGCTCCGCTCGTACCGGTGGATGTGACGCATCGGACGAGCCCCGGCCGACCGGAGGGTCCACCGGTGGCGGTGCGCATTTACCGGCCAGGCGGGCACCCAGAGCCGTCCCCCGTGCTGATCTATCTGCACGGGGGCGGGTTCGTGCTCGGCGATCTGGACACCATCCACTCTTCGGCCACCCGAATCGCTGACCAGGTCGGCGTGGTCGTCGTGTCGGTGGACTACCGGCTCGCCCCCGAGTATCCGTTCCCGGCCGGGCTCGAGGACTGCTATGCTGTCCTTGAATGGATAGCATGGCATGCTGGTGAGCTGGGAATCGACCCTAGGCGAATCGGAGTGGGCGGAGAGAGTTCCGGCGGTGGGCTCGCCGCCGCAGTGACGTTGCTGGCTCGCGACCGCGGCGGACCGCATCTGTGTTTCCAGTGCCTACTGTCTCCCGAGCTGGATGACCGGTTGGACACCATCTCGGCACGTTTTTTCATCGATACGCCGAAGTTTGATCGTGCTAATGCGCTGGCGAGTTGGACGTACTATCTGGGAAAGCTCGGCGAGCCGGGCAGTAGCGGGATATCGGAGCATGCCGCTCCGGGCCGCGCCACCGATCTCACCGGTTTACCTCCCGCCTTCGTCAGTGCCTGCGAATTCGATCCGCTACGGGACGAGGACATCGCCTACGCTCACCGGCTTATTCAGGCGGGAGTGAGAACGGAGCTACGTTACTACCCGGGCACCTTTCATGCGTCCTTCACGATCACCGATGCAGCGGTCTCGAAAAAAATGATCACCGACCAGATCGACGCTCTTCGACGTGGCCTCCGGGCTATCGAGATGGGTGGGGAGAATCGCTGACTAGATCGGAGTCGGGGGGCAGGGTCGCTATCGGGGAGCTTCAGTCTAGTCTTAGCTGCTGACCGGGCAGGCGGCCTCACTGCTGTCCCGAAACGAAGCACCAGAATGGAAAATATTCCCGAGGCTGCCGCCAGAATGATAAAGCCGCCGGTGATGCTGGTTGCTTCGGCAAGGGGTCCCAGTACCAGTGGTGAGAGGAACTGGCCGAGGAAGTTCGCGGTGGCGGACATCGCGACGGCGCGCCCACGTTGGGCAGCCGGCGCGGAGTCGCCGACCAGCATGGTCAGTGTGGGGAACGCGAGTCCCTGCCCCCAGTCCGAAGGTCACGACGCCGGCCACGATCACCGCCGGATGGTCGCCAAATCCCAGAATCGCGAACGCAACCCACCCACAGCGACACCGAGAACACCAGGATGCGGTGGTAGACAGGGTTGCGCGGACCCGGGCGTAACCCAGGCTGATCAAGCTGGCGATGCCAGCCATGACGGAGGTGAACACCGCGACTACAGCGGGCGCGATCACGTCAAGTTGCGCGAGCCGGAGCGGGCAGCAGACCCACCGTGGTGCCATGCTCGCGGACCGCCGTCCGAGTTTCCTCGGGCAGCGCGGCAAGGGCCAGCACTGCAAGCGGGATATCCTGGTGGCCGTGGAGCGCCAGCCCATTGCACGGTCACGCTGAGTGCCCTGGTACAGCGTGAGCATGGTCTTGGTGGTGCTGGTGAACAAGATCGCGACGCCGAACACGGCACGACTCGCGATCAGCGTGGGATAGGTAGTGGCCAGCAGGCCAGCGCCGCCGGCCAAGCCATAGAGCAGCAGTCCCAC
This sequence comes from Actinomycetota bacterium, assembly GCA_030862405.1. Lineage (GTDB taxonomy): Bacteria > Actinomycetota > Actinomycetes > Mycobacteriales > Pseudonocardiaceae. The sequence goes on from JALZDU010000201.1 coordinate 2,706, forward strand.
GGCCATGGGACGGCGGGGTCCCCCATCGATCGACGGCCCATCCGGCCAGGGGGCTGGTCACTGCGATGACCAACCCATGGGTGGTGATGATCAAACCGACGGCCGTGCCGTCCACCGCCAGCTCTGGGCGGATGAGGTTGAGTACAGGGCTGATCACTGCCCCGGCCATGAACCCCAGCGTCGAGCCTGCGAGGAGCAGAACCAGGGCACCGGGACGGCTCGGAGCACGCCGCACCGTGACTCCCTCGCGCATGGTCAACAGGGAGGTCTCCGCAGCGAACCAGAGACCCCCCCGTCTGTGTCAGCGTCATACGCGACCGAGGGATCGTGCCGCCTCGTGCCGCGATACGGTCAGCCGCTGGGCCAGGACCTGGTCGATGCTGAACCGGCCTGGCCCGGCGAGCAGCAGCGCGATCGAGACTGCGCACATGATGAACGCGAACCCCGAGCCACTGCCGTCCTGGCCCATGACCAGCGGCTCACCGAGGTGGACGAAGAACAGCGCACCCGCCATCACGATGACGAACCCCACGCTGA
>JALZDU010000217.1 GCA_030862405.1 Actinomycetota bacterium
GATGATGATCGGCGGCCCGGGCCGTTGGACCGGCTTGGGCAGCGCCGGAGAATCGGTGAGCGAGTAATGCTTGCCGCCGTGGTCGTAGGACTGGCCGACCGGCGTCGCCCAGAGTCCGGTGAGTACCTCCAGTTGCTCCTCAAGGCGATCGAAGCGCTCAGCCGCGTCGGGAAACTCGAGCCCGTACGCCGTGTGCTCCGCCTCGTACCAACCGGCGCCGAGTCCGAGTTCGACGCGTCCCCCGCTCATCTGGTCGACCTGGGCCACGGTGATTGCAAGTGGTCCAGGCTCCCGGAAGGTGGCCGGTGAGACCAGTGTGCCCAGGCGAATCCCTGAGGTCTCTCGGGCCAGTCCAGCCAGGCTGACCCAAGCGTCGGTAGGCCCTGGCAGCCCATCGACGTCGCCCATGGACAGGTAGTGGTCGGAGCGGAAGAAGGCATCGAAGCCGAGCTCCTCGGTGGCCTTGGCAATCCGCAGCAGCTCGTCGTAGCTCGCGCCCTGTTGGGGTTCGGTGAAGATGCGGAAGTCCATGCCGACCATCCTGGCAAGCCAGCCTGCCGCCCGCGTACCGGGTCCCCAGCGACGAACCGGTCTGACCGGCGTTCGCGCGGCGACCTAGGCCTACCCCCTGCGTCGGCGCGGAACGCTTCTCACCTGCCATCGTGGCTGATCGGGCGGGTCTTGCGCAGCCAGAGCAGACCGAGGACCGGCAGCACCAACGGGATGAACCCGTAGCCCCGGCCGAACACCGACCACACGGTCTCGTCCGGGAAGGCTGCCCGGTCGAGAACGCTCAGCGTTCCCACGACCAGCACGCCGAGGAGTTCGATCGAAACCGCGGCCACCGCGATCCGCCACCAGTTCGTGCCAACGCGGACGAGAGCCACGGTGGCCAGGACGTACACCAATCCGGCGAAGGCCGAGAGCAGATACGCGATCGGCGCCTCGACGAACCGGGTCGAGAGCTGGTAGGCCGCACGCGCCGTGGCAGCCAAAGCGAACGTCGCATAGATCGCGATCAGGACCCGCCCGGGTCCCCGGCGCCGCGCTTCATCCGCGCCTGCGACCCGGCGGCTTTCGCCCGCATCGCCAGCGCCCGGCGAAGGCGTGGACTCAGGCAACGGGCATGCCCCAGATCTGTTGCAGCCGCACGATCAGGACTGCCAGCACGAGGCTGCCGAAGAGGATCACCAGTGAACCGAACTGGTTGCGTTCGGCCCGGGCCCACAGGAGCGTCGCCGGCAGGACCAGAACGACGGCGATGAGGTAACCGAGGAACAGCCCGGGAGCATCTGCCTTCTCCCCGTTGAACGAGGACACCATCGCGACGACAGCCTGGACGAGAACCAGAACTTCGGTCACGACCGCCATGACCATCGCCACCAGAAGCGGGTCCTGGCGACGAAGCGCACTGATGCCGGCCCAACCGGCAATCAGCAATGCCCCCACGATGATTGCGGTTGCCAGAAATCCGATCACGGGCGAATCACATGGGTCATGTCACGGCAGGCATGTCCGAGTTTGGTAACCCGCATGGCCCCATCCTGCCGGGTCATGATTTTCGGCTTCGGGTGCGCTTTCTCCGGAGAAAGTCCCATCAGGGGCAAGCCTGACAGCACATTCTCCGGAGAAAGTCCGTTGCGGACGGCGGTCGTCAGGTCACAACCTGGCGCACTGGTCCTCTTTGTTGCCCTGGACGATGTTGCCGCCGCCGGTGGGCGGAGGCTGGTTCTCCTTGCACTGCAGGTTTCCGTTGATCCGGTTGCGGTTGATCGCAACGCCTCCACTGTTCTGGAAGGCCTGCAGGTCGGCATTGATGGTGTTGTTTCCGGCGATCAGCGAGCCGCTGTTGTCATCGAAGAGCAGCGTGCCCTCGATCTTGTTGTTGCGGATGGTGGCGCTGCCGCCCTGCACCAACTGGACCGAGCCGCCCACGGTGGAGCCGGTGAGCTTGACCGACCGGGAGTTCTCCGCCTGAACATTGCCGATCACGTTGACCGAGGTCGCGGTGAGTCGGGCATTCGACTCGACCTTGATGGTCCCCTTCACCCGCGTGCCGTTGAGCGTGCAGGCGGTGCCGGAAGCTACCCGGAGGTTGTCCACTGTAACGGCGCCCAGACTGCCCCGGCAGGTCGTCTCCTCGGCATGGGCGGCGGTGGGTACGGCGAGGGCAACCGCAGCAACGCCGGTCGCCAGTAACAAAGTAAGGCTGCGCTTCATGGCGTTCTCCTGAAATTCGGTGGCCCTGGGTGGGCCAATGGACTCAGGGTCGACCGGCTGCGTGTGCGCTGGGTGAGACCGTCATGAGACAACCCTTATGCGCAGGCTGCGCGGTTCAGGCGGCCGCGGCGGACCAGCGCAGCTCGCCGTGCCAGCAACGCACCGGCGCACCCACGGCGCGCGGATCGAGACCCCACGCTCAACCTCACTGCCGCAGGGGCGTCTGCGATCGCCCTGGCCCCGCGGCGTGGTCACCGTGCTCGACGTCGTGGACAAGAAGGGCACCGTCACTCGGTGTCGCGCCGTGGAACCGATGGCGTTCGCCGCGAACGGCGGACACTGGTTTCTGCTGGCCTGGTGCCGCCGTTGCCGGGCCGTGCGCTGGTTCCGTTTGGATCGAAGCAGCGCATCTGACCACCGAGATCGCGCCCACGCGCGACCTCGTGGAGACGTTCGGCACCCCGCCGGAGGACTCCCGACCGATCACACTGCGGGAGTGAACCGGGCCGCAGAGTGGATGAGCGCTCAGTCACTCAAAGTGTGAGTCTCATCGCCAAGCGCTATGGACGGCGAGGCCCAGGACCGACAGGATGAGCCCGGGTATCAGCCAGCGATCACTGGGGTTCTGCGCGACGACCAGGGTGATCGCACGCAGACACCCTCCAATCCCCTGCCTCTCAAGGAGAATCGTGAGCACACCTACGTGGCGGCGAGCACTTGCCGCCGCTGCAGCGACGGTCGCCGCGCTTGCGGTCAGCACTGCAGGTTCCGGTCTGGCCAGCGCAGAAGACGCGCAGCAGGCCCCCGTTCTTGCTGCTGAAGGCGCCGAGGTCGTGGCCGACCAGTACATCGTCGTCATGCGCCAGGGGGCGAACGCCAACGCCAACCGGATCGCTGCAGCTGCCGAAGCGCGGCGAAACGGTGCCCAGATCTTGAACGAGTACTCCGCGGCCCTCCAAGGCTTCGCAGCCAGGCTGCCCCAGCGCGCCCTCGACGCGCTGCGCGGCAACGTGAACATCGAGTACATCGAGGCCGACCAGGTCATGCGGATCAACACCACGCAGACTCCGGCGACCTGGGGAATTGATCGGATCGACCAGCGCAACCTTCCGTTGTCGGACAGCTACACCTATAGCGTTACCGGCGCAGGCGTCACTGCCTACATCATCGACACCGGAGTTCGCTTTTCCCACAATGAGTTCGGTGGGCGAGCGGTCAGCGGGTTCGACGCAATCGACGGCGGTAGCGCTGACGACTGCCACGGCCACGGCACGCACGTAGCAGGCACTGTCGGCGGCACCGCGTACGGCGTCGCAAAGGCGGTCAGCGTCGTGGGGGTTCGAGTGCTGAACTGCCGTGGCAGCGGCACGAACTCACAGGTGATCAAGGGCATCGACTGGGTCACCGATGATCACGGCGCAGGTG
>JALZDU010000255.1 GCA_030862405.1 Actinomycetota bacterium
CTGTTTGTCCGCAGGAGTGAACGCCGCTTCGAATCCCGGCCCACTGGTAGCCGTAGCGGTGCAGGCCGTTACAGGCGCGGCGAGTGTCGCGCTGAGACCGACGGCCAGCAGTGCGCGGAGCAGGAGCCGCATGCGTTGTCCTCCTTCGGGTCGGATCCTCAAGGCATACCGACCCCCGTTGAGTTCTGGAGCTCGTCGGTGATCGCGCGGGCTTAGCCTCAGCCATCTCCTCATCAGCGAACAGGTCGTCTCGTAAGCGCATGAGCGCTTCCCCTCGATCACTGGTACATGGACGTCGAGACAGCGCCTTGCCAACATTCAGTCGTCATTCGGTGAGTACTCCACCAGAGTCGGTGCGAAGTACCAGTCACATTCGAGCAGTGGACTTGCGCAGCGTGGGCACCTGTCCCGCTGCCGGCGCGGTGCAAACCGCCACCCACTCCTCGTTCAGCCTGCGGCGCTCCTCGGCCTGTCGGCGAAGCTTGGGCTGCAAGGCCTGGGGCGTCCAGGTCGTTCCGAGTAGCAGCCCCAGGCAGATCAGCAGGACTGCGCCCAACACGGTCAGGGTCACCGTGCTCGGCGGTGTGTCCCGCCACGACGATGCGCGCCCTGACCACGGTCGATCGACCGGGTCTCGGGGAAGCGTGTAATCGCGCTTCGGTGAGATGTTGGCATAATCGCGTTTCCTCTTCCTTAATTTGGTGTGCAGGTGTGGGCGTTATTACGTTGCCGACTAGTGGGCGGCTTCGGCTGGTGCGCACCTCATTCGATGGTGAGGCGAGTTCGAATGAAGGCCGTTGGGAGTCGTTTTCTGGGGCCACCATGATCACCTCCAGTGGAAAGCGGGAAAAAGTTCAGTTTGCCGGGGCGGCTGATCGAATCGATTCCTTAGGTAATTGCACTCATGCCTCGCGGGTCCATAGGCCATGCAGTGGCATGTACGGCAGGCTGACTGTGGCCACAACTCGTGGAATCGATCGGTGATAGTGCTGCGAGCTTCGGCAATTAACCATTGAGCGAGCGCTGTTCGGCCGCTTGGCGTCTCATTAGTACCTTCAGTGCTCCGCTCGGTGAGCGTGTATCCGATGGGCGTATCATGAAGAGGGTTGCCGGCAAGACGATGTAATCCGAGAGTCATCTTCGCACCCTCCTAAGGCACACGTGACCCGTGATGGGAGCTTTCATCGCTGATCAGTAGAACGTCCTGCTGTTCTCCGTGCCAGGGGGTAGCCCTCGCCGCGAGTGGTAGCCGTCTCATGCACCAGCTCCGCGGACGTGACCCCAGCCATCAACGCCGCGTGCGCAGCTTGACGGTGAACCCGTCGTCGCCGCCGGGGCCGCACCCGCCCACCCTGAGCCGCGCTCGGCATATCGGCGGTCTGCCGAACCGAGCAACCGAACCGCTCCGCCAATACGTGCGCGGCTTCCGGCCACTGACATCCAACCTTGAGCAACCCCGCGGCCGTGTTGACGGGCACTGTTGCGTCGACGGATCACCGCGGGCGAGCAGGCTGGGCTGATGCGTCGTCGCCCTTGTCGAGTACGCCGGTCTCGGTCCACGTTCGATGGGTTCCGGTTTCCGTCGGATGATCCTGGTAGTGGTGCGCTGCAATGCCGTTAAGTAGAGACTTGAGCTGGGCCGCTCGTGGTATGGGACCGTGCCAGGAATAGCACGGCGTGTCGAGTGGTGAGAGACCAAGAGAATACGGTAGGCATCGATATTGTTTGCCGTGTGGCGAACGGTGCAAAGATTTGTTCTCCGGTATCGGGTCGATTGACGGGCCATATCGCGATCGGTGTCTTGAGCGGTCTGATCCCTCGGGACATCGTCGATGACGTCATCAACGAATGCCGAAAAACGTGAGAAGCGGTCACGGTTGTGCCAACCATGTGGTGGTGTATTACATGCTAGCGTTGAACCTATTTTCGGCGAGGCCTACGAAGAAGTGATGCGCCAGCTTGTGAACGGGCTACGGTTTTGGGTAACTGGCGGCATGGCTGGACGCGCGGGGCTGAGCTGGTGCTGGCCCGCAGCGTCGCGACCTGGACCCACCGTCATGACCACTGCAGTCGCATCACGTCGTCCGACGCATCCAAACGGTGATCATCCCGCTAGCTGGCCTGCACCTTATTTCGGGTGTGGAGCAGCTTCCGGTCTTCCTGGCGTAATAGGCCCCACGCGAGGAGCTGGCGACCCAACTGGTTGATGTTTTCGCGTCCACTGATCCCGGTGACGCCGAGCTGCTGCAGCACTTTGCACCACCGGCCCGCGCAGTCTTCGACTGCTTTTGCAGTGACCAACTCTTCGTGGAGTTGTGCGGCCGATGCGTACGCGGCGGCCTCCCGGTTACCGATCGCGTCGCCGGGGTCAGACAGCGCCAGGAACTTGGCTGCAAGCAGCAACCGCTCGTGGTCGGTGGGCTCGCGTAGTGGGGCGGTGCCGGGATCACCGTGTTCTGGCGGGTCCAGCGTCGGCGACCGGTGATCGTCAATGCTGGTCGAGAGGAGGTAGCGCCCGGTCGGCGCACCGACCCTGATCTCCAGGCCCGGCGGGCTGACCGCCCACCGCGACAGTGAGTCCGTTGCGGTCCGCGGTGGTAGTGGGTTGGACACTCCCGCACGATCACGTCGAACGGACGGCTAGAACTGTCGTTACAGACCACCCACAGCCCGCCGCCGTATCGAATTGAGCCCACATGGCGAGAGATGTGCAGGTCAGGACGGCCATTGACGCTATCATGACCGAACCGCAACGTGCGGTCGCGGCCTCGTCCGAAGGTGAAGGGGGGACTGCCTGGGTGCAGTACTGCTACCTGGCGGCCCTGAAAATGGACCACAAGTCCGCTCGACGGTTTGCGCGGCCCTGCCATTGGGTCACGTTAACGCGGTTTTCCGGGCCTGACTACCCGCGATGAGGGCTGCCCTGTAGCCACGGATGGCGGTGGGGCGTTCTACTGATATGCGGAGGGGTCGGCGAAGAACCGGAGATTAGTGGTGCAGTCGAGCCTGCAGACAATCGAGACCAGGCGGGCGTCAACAGCCGAGGTCACGCGGCGCTGGCGCCGCTACGACTGGGACACCACGCCCGGCAAGCTCATGGCGGCCCAAATCGTCCTCCTGCTCGGGGTAATGCTCGCTGGCAGCGTCGGCGCCTACGCCGCGCTCGTCCGCGTGAACACCATCGACGACATTGCCGGGCATCTTGAACCGCTCAATGCCAATGTGACCACGCTGTACCGGTCGCTGGCCGATGCAGACGCTACGGTCGCGGCTGGATATTTGTCCGGCGGGGTGGAACCCAGCGCGGTGCGCGCCCGTTATGACCAGGACGTGCTTGCAGCGGCGGCCAGCCTGGCGCAGGCCGGTACCCAAGCCAGCGGGGAGTTGGTGACCGCGAAGCGGATCGCTGATATTACCGCTCAGCTGCCGGTGTACACCGGTCTGGTCGAGCGCGCTCGGGCGAACAACCGGCAGGGGCTGCCGGTCGGGGTGGCCTACCTGGGGCGCGCCTCAGAGCTGATGCAGAGTTCGATGTTGCCCGAGGCAGCGGAGCTGCAACGACGGCAAGCCGCGCAGCTCAATTACGCTTATCAGAGGGCCGGGTCGGTGCAGTTTGTAGCGCTTGCGGCCGGCGGGGTGAGTCTGGGTGGGCTGATCTGGGCGCAGGTCTTTCTGTTCCAGCGGACCCACCGAGTCTTCAATATCGGGTTAATCGCAGCGAGCGGGGCGTTGCTCATTGGTTTGGTGTGGTGGACGGTTGTGGGGTTAGCCTCAGCCAACTCGCTTCAAGGCGCGCTGCGACATAGTCGGTCGGTATCCGACGCGCTTGGGCCGGCACAGATCGCGGCGCTGCAGGCCCGCGCCGCGGAGAGTCTCGAACTGGTGACCCGCACTGGTGGTTCCTTTGAACCGGACTTCGAGGCCCGAATGCAACGGCTTGCACGTAATGACGGTGCTGGGGGTGCGCTGGGCGCAGCTCGGCAATTCGCCTCCGACCAAACAGGTAATATCCTGGTGCAAGCGGCGATCGATGACGCTCGCGGTTACGCGATGGCGCACCGGGAAGTCCGGCGGCTAGACGATGATGGGGACTACTCTGGGGCGGTCAGGGCCGCCGTGAACAC